>CAVEBA010000030.1:0-14216 GCA_963613695.1 Sphaerochaetaceae bacterium | reverse complement strand
CGTTCCCGCGGGGAATGCGCGCAGGATTTCTTCTTCGGCGGGAACGATGCCGTCGCGCATGAGAAATTTTCCGTTGCAAAGCACGTGGCGAATGCAACGCGAATCGGCGGCGTAGACCCAGTTTGAAAGCGCGTTGAAATTCGGAAGCATTCGCACATCGTTCAAATCGACGAGCACGAAATCCGCGAGCCGCCCTTCGGCGATTTCGCCGGCATCGATTCCGAATGCGCGGAAACCGTTGCGCGTTGCCCACGCGAGCGCTTGCGCGGCGGGAACGGCTTCGGGATCGCCTGAAACTTTCGCGAGCAACGCCGCAAATTTTGTTTCCTCGCGCATGTCGAGATTGTTGTTCGATGCGGCGCCATCCGTGCCGAGCGCGATTTTCACGCCGGCTTCGGCGAATGCTTTCGCGCGGAAAATTCCCGAGCCGAGTTTCATGTTCGACACGGGATTGTGCACGACGGTTACACCGCGTTCCCGCAGAATTGCGATTTCCTCGTCATCCGCGTGAACGACATGCGCGGCGATGACGTTTTCGCCGAGCACGCCGAGCGCGTCCAAGCGGCGAATCGGCGTCGTTCCGAACTCGGCGATGCAATCCGCGACTTCTTTTTTTGTTTCGGAAAGATGAATGTGCAACTGCACGCCGCGTTCCCGCGCAAGCTCCGCGCAACGCAACCAAAGTTTTTCGGAAACGGTGTAAATCGCATGCGGTGCGAGCGCGAAACGCACGAGCCCGTCGTCGCCGACGTTCCCGCCGCGCGGCAATTCGGAAAGTCGCGCGAACATGCGCTCGATTTTTTCCTCGCCGGTAAAATTCGTGACGGTCATTCCAACGCACGCGCGAATGCCGAGCTCCCGCGCGGCGCGCACGGTTTCCTCGCTCTCGAAATACATGTCGTTGAAGAACGTCGTTCCCGAGCGAATCATTTCGAGAATTGCGAGTCGCGAGCCCTCATAAATGTCGTGCGCGGTCAGTTTTGCTTCGATCGGCCAAATGTGTTCGTTGAGCCATTTGAACAGCTCCATATCGTCGGCAACGCCGCGCAGAAGCGTCATCGCGGCGTGCGTGTGCGCGTTGCAAAACGACGGGAACGCGGCGAGATTTTTCGCGTTCACGATTTCGGTTTCCGCCGTCTCGCGCTCGGTCAACGCAATCGCAGGCGCGATTTTTTCAAAACGATTTCCGGCGACGAGCACGTCGGTCTCGGCGCCGTTCAGGAATGCATTTCGGAAAAGAATTTTTTTCATGGCGCTGACAAAAAAAAGAGAAACGTTCAGTCGAGAAATTTCATTTCTTCGGCGATGCGTCCGCGTTCCCGCGTGATGCGCAACAGCTCTTCCTCCAACGTTTCCGACGGCGGAATGATTCCGGACGGAAGCGTTCCCGCGTGTTGCGCAAGCCAAACCGCGCCTGCGCTGTGCAACGAAAGCGTGGCGTCGATGTAGCGCAGATGCGTCGGCTCATCGAGAAAGAAATTGAGCGAACGTTTTTCGCCGAGCACGCGCGCGGCGGGAACGCGCGGACCGAATTCGTCTTCCACGCCCATGTTTGCGAGAAGCGCGGGCGAAGCGACGAGCGCTTCGGGAACGTCATCGTGGTCGAGCGCATGCAAAACGCCCGTGGCGGTTACGACGGCGAACGCATCGGCGACGGCGCGGCGCGTTCCCGCGATATCGCGAAAATCCACGTGTTCGTCGATGAGCGCGCGCGTCCGCGGAGAAACGCTCGCGGGATCGCTCACGACAACCGTTCGCGCGCCGTTGCGCTTCGCGTAAAAAATCAGTCCGGAACCGACTTTCCCGCTTCCGAAAATCACAAGTTTTTTTCCTGCCCAATTGGAAAATCCGCGCACCGCCATCGCGCGAAAATAACCTTCGCCCGTGCCGAGAAACGTTTCGATGCGCTTGATTTTTCCGCCGTCGGCGAGAAAAACCGGCTTGTCCGAATTTTTGTATTTTTCGACGCCGGAGCGCGTGAGTTCGGCGAAACCGAGACGCGGATGCCACGCGGAAAAACCGCCGGCGTTGTCCAAAATCAAATCAACCTCGACCGGCGCATCGTCACTGTGCACCGCGGGAACGCCCGCTTCGCGCATGAGTTCGACAACGGTCGCGTCGTAGAGCGTTCCGTTACGAATGCCGAGCATCAGCCGCGCTCCCGCCGCAATCAGCGCGCGATATTTCGTCATCGTGTTGCGAAAAATCGGCGTAGCCTCGATGATCGTAAGCCCCTCGAGCGGACGCGTTTTCGACCAAATTTCCGTGAGATACTTCGCCGCGGGATAATCTTTTTCGGTGTAGGCGGCGTCGAGGATTGCGTCGATTTTTTTCATCATGACAGAGAGAAAATGAAAAAAACGTCAGTCCGTTGCAAGCTTTGCGAAAACGAGCTCGTCGCGATACGCGCCGTAGGCGAATTTCGCATCGCGCAATTTTCCCTCAAACGTGTAGCCGAGCCGTTGCGCAACGGCGGCGGACGCGGTGTTGTCCGCATCGCATTCGATCACGCAACGATGAATCCCGTGCGCGAAAAGCTCGCGTTCGAGCAAGCGCACGAATTCCGTGGCGTAGCCGTTCCCGCACGCGTCCTTGTCCAAATAGTAGCCGAACTCCGCCATGCGATTCATGTGCGAAATCGTGTGCGCGCCGCCCGCGCCGACCATGCGCCCGGAAATTTTGTCGAAAAACACAAATTCAAAGGACGCGAGCGAATCCCAGTTCGCGGAAAAAATATCGGTAACGACGCGAACGTCTTCGACGCTTTTCGTGCCGTCCGTCCAAAACAAAAATTTCCGCAGATGCTCGCGGGAACGGTCGATGAGCGCGAACAGCTCGGCATCGTGCGCGTGAACGCGGCGGCGAATGATAATTTTTTCGCCGGAGATTTCCTCGGGCAACGCGAATTTTTCGTATTTTTCCAGACCTAAATCGAGCATGGGAAAATTTTCCTAATTCCTACCTTCTAATTTCTAATTCCTACCTTCTAATTCCCTTACGCCTTAATCTTTAGGTTCTAACCTCTTTGCTCGGCGTTCTTCGAGCGTGAGATAAATTTTGCGCATGCGCAAAAAGTGCGGCGTAACTTCGACGAGCTCGTCATCGGCGATGTATTCGAGCGCCTGTTCCAGCGAGAGTTTCACGGCGGGAGCGATTTTCATTTTTCGATCACTGCCAGCGGCGCGCATGTTCGTCAGCTCTTTGCCTTTTTGCAAATTGACAGGAAGATCGTTGTCCTTGCAGTGTTCGCCGACAATCATTCCCTCGTAAGTTTCCTCGCCGGGATCGATGAAAAACGTGCCGCGCAGTTGCAGCGCGTCGATTGCGTAAGCGACCGCCTTGCCCTCGCCGAGCGAAACCATCGTGCCGTTCACGCGCGCGGGAATTTCGCCTTTGAAAGGTTCGTATTTGTCGAAACGATGCGCGACAATCGCCTCGCCCGCGCTCGCCGTGAGCACGCGGGAACGCAGACCGATAAGTCCGCGCGTCGGAATCGAAAAACGAATGAGTTGGCGAGCGCCGCGCGTTTCCATCGAAATCATTTCGCCTCGGCGTTGCCCGACGAGCTGAATCACGTTCCCGGCGAATTCTTCGGGAACGTCAATTGTGAGTTCCTCCACGGGATCGCATTTCACGCCGTCGATAATTTTCGTGATGACTTTCGGACGCGAAACCGCGAGCTCAAAACCCTCGCGCCGCATCGTCTCGATGAGAATCGCAAGATGCAGCACGCCACGCCCGGAAACTTCGAACATTTCCCCGCCGCGCCCCGCTTCTTTCACGCGCAACGCCACGTCTTTTTCTGCTTCCTTAAACAAGCGCGTGCGCAGATGGCGCGAGGAAACGAATTTGCCGTCGCGCCCGAAAAACGGAGAATCGTTCACGCGAAAAACCATGGAAATCGTCGGCTCATCGACGGCGATCGGCGGGAGCGCTTCCGGCGTTTCCGCATCGCAAATCGTGTCCGAAATATCGATGTCGTCGATCCCGACAACGCCGCAAAGATCTCCGCATTCCACGCGGGAACGGTCTTCGCGCTCGAGTCCCTCAAATGTAAAAAGTTGCTTTATCTGCGCGGAACGCACCGTACCGTCGCGCTTCACGACAACGACCGGGCGCGATGTGTCCGCCGTGCCGCGCGACACGCGTCCGATGCCGATTCGCCCGACGTAATCCGAATAATCCAACGTGGCGATTTGCAGTTGAAGCGGGCCTTCGACGCGCTTCGGCGCGGGAACGTGCGCGATCACCGCATCCAGCAACGGCGCAATGGAAACACGCGGATCCGATTCGAGATTTGCCACGCACCAACCGTCGCGCCCGCTCGCGTAGAGCAACGGGAAATCAAGCTGATCTTCGTTTGCGTTCAGCTCGCAAAAAAGATCGAAAACGGCATCGACAACTTCGGTCGGACGTGCGTCCGGTTTGTCGATTTTGTTGATAACGACGATCGGTTTCAACCCGAGACGCACCGCCTTATCGAGCACGAAACGCGTCTGCGGCATCGGCCCTTCCGCCGCATCGACGAGCAGAATCACGCCGTCGGCGAGATTGAGCACGCGCTCGACTTGCCCGCCGAAATCGCTGTGCCCGGGCGTGTCGATGACGTTGATTTTCACGCCTTTGTAGCGCACGGAAATATTTTTTGAAAGAATCGTGATTCCGCGTTCCCGCTCGAGGTCGTTGCTGTCGAGGAAGCATTCATGCACTTCCTGATTTTCGCGGAACATTTTCGACTGCTGCATGATTTTGTCCACGAGCGTCGTCTTCCCGTGGTCAACGTGCGCGATGATTGCGATATTTCGGATGTCGTTCATTCTGAAAAAAAAACGGGCGAAGAGCATTTCACTCCGTTCGCAAAAACGCAAGCGTTCCCGCACGCCGGCGGAATTTCAAATTGTCAGTTTCACGAAAATCTGTTTCCTTTTCGGGTCTCGAAGACATTCGTTTTTCAATTCGTAAAACATCGATCGAACTATGGGCAAACAATACAACAAAGAAATCAAACGTCGCCGCCGCGCGGCATATCAGAAGCGTTGCAAAGAACGCATCGCCGAAGCCGTCGCCGCCGCGAAGAAGCGCAAATAAGCCTTCTGAACGTTCCCGCGCCACGGAGTTTTCCGCTTCGGCGCGGGAACGTTACTTTTTTTTCGGAAACGTTTTTTTCTCCGCATCGCCATGACACTTGCCGGAAAATTTGCGAGCCTCGCGGGAACGCTCTCCGCACTCGCCGCGAGCGCGTTTTTTCTCGCCTCGTGCCAAGTTCCGCCGAACCCGCCGCCGACGGACGGCGGTTCCGTCGTTCCGATTTCCTACGCGGTTTTTTCGTGGAAAAAAGAATCCGATTTTAAGCGCATTTCGGAGTATTTCACCGATACCGAAAACTCCGGCGCGAATTTCGTGGCGCGCACCGATCCCGAAACGCGGGAGGGACTTTACTTCATTCTCGGGCTCGAAACGTTCGAAAAAATTCCCGCCGGAAGCCGCGCCGTGCTTCGCTATCTCCGCCCGGATCGCCACGGCGTGCAGACGCGCGAATTTGTGCTTCCCGAATTTTCATCTTCGCCCGCCGGAGAAATTCGGCTCGGGCTCACCGGCGACGCGTGGCCCGAAAAACTGAAAAAAGCGCGCCCGACCGCGTGGGAAATTTCAATTCGTTCGCCGGAGGGCGATTTGCTCGTCCTGCGGCGCTCGTTCCTTTGGACGGAACAGTGATTCCGCGGGAACGCAATTTTTTCAAAAAAATTTCGGAGAAAAAAACATGACTCCTCGCGAACTCGGTTTTCGCATGCCGGCGGAATGGGAAAAACAGGCGGCGATTTGGCTGACGTGGCCGACCAATCCCGCGCTTTGGCCGGGACATTTTGAATTGTTGCTCCCGCAGTATGCGGCGTTTGTCGCCGAAATTTCGCGCCGCGAAAAAGTTCGGCTCAACTGCGCCGCGGGAACGCTTCGCGAGCAGGCGGAAAAATATCTGAACGCCGCGCGCGCCGATTTTTCCGCGATTGAATTTTTCGATCACCCCGCAAACGATGTTTGGTGCCGCGACCACGGGCCGCTCTTCGTCAAAAACGATGCTACGGGCGAAGTCGCGCTCACGGACTGGATTTTCAACGGCTGGGGCGGAAAATTTTCCGCCGAGCTCGATAATCGCATTCCCGCGCGAATCGCGGAATCCACGGGAACGCGCCGTTTTGCGTTCCCGTTCGAGCTTGAGGGCGGCGCCGTCGAGCTCAGCGGCGACGGCTTGCTGCTCACGACCGAATGCGTGCAGAAAAATCCGAACCGCGCCGAGGGACGCGACGATGCGGCTTTCGAACGCGCACTCAAAGACGGTCTCGGCGTGAACGAAATTCTTTGGATTTCCGAGGGACTCGCGGACGACGACACCGACGGGCACATCGACAACCTCGCGCGATTCGTCGCGCCGCGCGCGCTGATTGCCGTAACCGAGCGCGATCCCGCGCGCCCGAATTTTCGTCCGCTCGCGCACAATCTCGAACAGCTTCGCGCGTTGCGCACGCCCGAGGGCGGGCATTTCGACGTAATCGAGCTTCCGTTGCCCGAACCGTTTTCGCTCGCCGGGCGCAATCTGCCGCCGAGCTACGCGAATTTTCTCATTCTGAACGACGCGGTCATCGTTCCCGTCTACGGACAAAGCGGCGACGACCGCGCGCTCGGCATCATTCGCGAAGCGTTCCCGAAGCGCGAAGTCATCGGGCTCGATTCCCGCATCATTCTCATCGAAGGCGGCTCCTTCCATTGCCTTTCGCAACAACAGCCGGCGTAAGCGCGGGAACGCGCAAACGTCGAACGCATTTTTTTTCAAACGCCATGGCAGAAATTTTTCCCGTATCCTCTCGGCTTTTCGCGCGTGCGCAAAAAGTCATTCCCGGCGGAGTCAATTCGCCCGTGCGCGCGTTTCGCAACGTCGGCATGGAGCCGTTTTACACGCAAAGCGCGCAAGGTTGCCGCCTACGCACGCCCGACGGGAACGAATTTATCGATTACGTGCTGACGTGGGGACCGGCGATTTTCGGGCACAACAATGCGGAAATTCGCGCCGCCGTGCACGCAGCGGTCGATCGCGGGCTGGGCTTCGGCACGAACGCGCCGGAGGAAGTTCGCATGGCGGAGTTGCTGACGCAGATCGTTCCCGCCGTCGAAAAAGTGCGCATGACTAATTCCGGCACGGAAGCGACAATGTCCGCGCTGCGCCTTGCGCGCGGGTTCACGCGACGTGAAAAAATCGTGAAATTCGCCGGCGGTTTTCACGGGCACGTCGATTCGTTGCTCGTGAAAGCGGGCTCGGGCGCGATGACTTTCGGCAATCCGGACAGTCTCGGCGTTACCGCGGGAACGGCGGCGGACACGTTCGTTTTGCCCTACAACGATTTCGCCGCGGCGGAAAAACTTTTCGCGGAACACGGCAAGGAAATCGCGGCGATCATCGTCGAACCTTTTCTCGGAAACATCGGCTTCATCATGCCGGAGCCGGGATTTCTCGCGAAACTGCGCACGCTCACGCGCGACGCGGGAACGCTGTTGATTTTTGACGAAGTGATGACGGGCTTTCGCGTTTCGCTTCAAGGCACGATGGGGCTTCATGATGTGCGCCCGGATCTTGTTTGTCTCGGAAAAATTATCGGCGGCGGGCTTCCCGTCGGCGCCTTTGCCGGACGCGCGGAAATCATGGACTGCGTCGCGCCGCTCGGCGGCGTGTATCAGGCGGGAACGTTCTGCGGAAACCCGGTCGCGCTTGCGGCGGGAATTGCCGCGTTGGAAAAACTTTTGCGGGAACGCGAAGTCTATGCGCAACTTTCCGCGTTCGGCGAAACGCTCGCGCAGGAACTCACGCGCAAGGCGCGGGAACGCGGAATCGCGCTCCAAGTGCCGCACTGCGGCGGAATGTTTTCAATTTTCTTCAACGAAAATCCCGTGCGCAATTTCGTGCAAGCAACACAGTCCGATTCCGAAAAAGCAAAAAAACTTTTTCGGCTCGCGCTCGAAGGCGGCGTTTTTCTCCCGCCCTCGCCTTACGAATCCTGCTTCATTTCAACCGCGCACGACGATGCCGCTCTGGAAAAAACCGTGCGCGTGCTCTGCGATGCACTCGGAAAAATCGACGCCTGACGGTTTTTTGCCGAAGGCAAAAAAGGTGGAAGGTGTAAGGTGGAGGGTGGAAGGTGGAAGGTAGAGAGCACTTCGCGCCTGTTGATTCCCGCTCCGCGGGAGAGGAGTTTCCTTAAATTTTTGCCTACGGCAAAAATTCCGCACGATACTCCTAAACACCTAAACCTTTTCAACTCCTCAACTTTTATAAAAATGCTGCGGCGAGGCGTTCGAGGGCGGCTTGCAAGGTTGCGCGCGGGCACGCGATGTTTATTCGCTGAAAACCGTTCCCGCCGGCGCCGAAGATGAATCCGTCGTCGAGCCACAATTTTGCTTCGCCGATGATTTTTTCGCGAAGCGCTTCGTCCGAAAGTCCGTAGGCGCGAAAATCCAGCCAAACGAGATAAGTTCCCTCGGGTTCGACGAGACGAATTTTCGGCGCGCGGGAACGCAAAAATTCGCGCACGAAATCGACGTTCCCGCGCAAATACGCGAGAAGCGCATCGACCCACGACGCGCCGTGTTCATACGCGGCGCGACAGGCGACGAGCCCGATTACGTTGGACTGGCTGTAGCCTTGGCGATCGAGCTCGCACAAAAATTTTCTGCGCAACGCGGGATCGGCGATGTAAGTATTTGCGATGTGCAGTCCGGCGAGATTGAACGTCTTCGTCGGCGCGGTGCAGACGGCGCAATTTTTTTCAAACTCCGGCTTCACGGACGCGAACACGGTATGTCGCGCGGGCGCATAGACGAAGTCCGCGTGGATTTCGTCGGAAACGACAAACACGCCGTGCGCGAGACAAATATCGCCGAGACGCTCGAGCTCCGCGCGCGTCCACACGCGCCCGACGGGATTGTGCGGATTGCAGAGAATGAAAAGTTTCACGCCGTGCTCGACGATTTTGCGTTCGAAATCTTCGAAGTCGACAACGTAGCGCCCGGCGCGTTCCCGCAGTTCGCTGACGACGAGCCGCCGCCCGTTCCCGCGAATCGTGCTCGCAAACGGATAATAAACGGGTTGGCAAATCAGCACGGCATCGCCCTTCTCGGTGAATGCGGAAATGAGCGTCGCGAGCGCGTGCACGACGCCGCAAGTCTGCACGAAATTTCGCGGCTCGCATTTCCAGCCGTGGCGCGTTGCGAACCACGCGCCGAGCGCGTCGAAGAAATCCTGTTTCGGTTCCGAGTAGCCGAAAATTCCGTGCGCGACTCGCGCGGTGATTGCGTCGAGAATTTCCTGCGGCGCGCGAAAATCCATGTCGGCGACCCAAAGCGGAATCAAGTCTTCGGGCATGCCGCGTTCCCGCGCGAAGTCGTATTTGAGACTGTTCGTGCCTCGGCGGTCGATGATTTCGTCAAAGTCAAATTTCATATGAAGAAAAAAATTTTAAAAAGTTTGCGGGAACGCGCCCGGTTTCACGCGAGCGCGTTTTCGAGATCGGCGATGAGATCTTTCACGTTTTCGATTCCGACGGAGATGCGCAGAAAGCGATCGTTGATGCCGCGCGCTTCGCGTTCCTCGGCGGGAACGTCGGCGTGCGTTTGCCGAATCGGATAAGTGATGAGACTGTCCGTGCCGCCGAGACTTTCCGCGTATTGAAAAACGCGCACTTTGCGTAGCACTTGCTCGGCGAGTTCGCGGGATTCGACTTCGATCGAAATCATGCCGCCGAAACCGCTCGCCTGCCGCACGGAAACGCCGTAGCCGAGACTATCGGGGAATCCCGCGTAATACGTTTTGCGAACGCGCGGTGCCGTGCGCAACCACTCGGCGATGCGGCGCGTGTTTTCGCTGATGCGATCCATGCGCACGGGAAGCGTTTTGATGCCGCGCTCGATGAGAAAGCAATCGAACGGCGCAAGGCACGCGCCGATTGTTTTTGCCGCGTAGGCGATGCGCTCGGCAAGCGCCGAAGTTTTCGCGACGAGGAATCCCGCGAGTGTATCGTTGTGCCCGCCGAGATATTTTGTGCCGCTGTGCAAAACGATGTCTGCGCCGAGCTCGAGCGGGCGCTGATAATACGGCGTGAGAAAAGTATTATCCACGATGAGGAGAATTCCGCGTTCCCGCGCGAGCGCCGCAAGCGTCGCGATATCGGCGATGCGCATAAGCGGATTGCTCGGCGTTTCGATAAAAATCGCCTTCGTCTCGGGGCGAATTCGTGCACGAACTTTTTCCGTATCGGCGGGATCGACGAAATCGAAAGAAAAACCTTCGTGCGCGTTCACGTTGCGAAAAAGCCGCAAACTGCCGCCGTAGAGATCTTCCGAAGCGATGATGTGCGCCGGCGGAGAAAAAATTTTCATCAGCGTCGTCAGCGCCGCCATTCCCGAGGAAAACGCGAACGCCGCCGCGCCGTTTTCGAGCGCCGCGACCGTGTGTTCGAGGTGCGCGCGCGTCGGATTGGACAAGCGCGAGTAGCTGAACTCGGCGGGCGAATCAACGCTCTTGTGCACGAATGTCGCCGACTGGCAAATCGGCATGCTGAGCGTGCCCCATTCGTCTTTTCGATTGCCGTCTGCATGAAGGCAAAGCGTTTCAAATTCCATACCGAAAAATTTCCTTTCGATTGAGATTTTGTTTTTCAAAAAAAATCGAGATGCGTTCCCGCGCTCGCTCAGTCCAAATTTAGGAGCGAGTGCACCGCCTCGTAAACTTTTGTCGCGACGTAAGGCGTGTTCATCGTGTAAAGGTGAATTCCGTCCACGCCGTGCGCGACGAGATCCGCAATCTGATCCGTGGCGTAGGCGATTCCCGCGTCGCGCATCGCTTCCGGATTGTGCTCGAACCGAGCCATCGCGGAAAGAAATTTTCGCGGGAGCGTTGCCCCGCAAAGCGATGTCATGCGGCGAATTTGCGCGCTGTTGATGACGGGCATGATGCCCGCCTCAATCGGCACGGAAATTCCTGCGCGGCGGGAACGCTCGAGAAACCGGAAGAAGTAATCGTTATCGAAAAAAAGCTGCGAGATGAGGTTGTCCGTTCCCGCGTCAACTTTGAGTTTCAAATTTTCGATATCGGCTTCGATGCTCGGCGCCTCGGAATGTCCCTCCGGGTGGCAAGCGGCGGAAACGTTGAAATTTCTGCCGCTGTCGCGAATGAAGCGAATCAAATCGCTCGCGTGTTCGAAATCGCCTTTCGCGATGGGGCGATCTTTCGGGCGATCGCCGCGAAGCGCGAGCACGTTTTCGATGCCCAGCGCGGAAAGCTCGTCCAAAAGTGCTTCGACTTCCTCGCGCCGCAAACCGATGCACGGCAAGTGCGCAACGCCTTCGGTGACGTAAAGCCGCTTGATCGCGACGGCGATTTCGAAGGTCGCGCGGCTGTTTTCACAACCGCCCGCCCCGTAAGTTACGCTGATGAAATCCGGGTGCAGCTTGCCGAGCTCCCGCAAAGCGGAGTAGACGGAATCGACCGCCGCCGTCCGTTTCGGCGGGAACACTTCAAGCGAAAAAACCGTTTTCTTGCGCGAAAATTTTTCAGCGATTTTCATTTCTCAATTGCCTTGCTGCTTCAACGAGATGTTCGAGACTCGGCTTCGTTTCCGCAATGCCGCGCGTTTTCAGTCCGCAGTCCGGATTGACCCAGAGTTTTTCCGCAGGAATTTTCTCCAACATTTTTCCGAGCGCGTTTTTGATTTCTTCGACGGAGGGAATGCGCGGCGAATGAATATCGTATACGCCGGGACCGACTTCCGTTCGGAAATTGTTTGCTTTGAGCGCGTCGAGAATCGCGAGATCGGAACGCGAAGCTTCGAACGTAATCACATCCGCGTCCATGTTGTCGATCGCGGGAACGATGTCCGTGAACTCGCTGTAGCACATGTGCGTGTGAATTTGCGTTTGCGCGCGAACGCCGCTGTGCACGAGACGAAACGCGGGAATCGCCCAGCTCAGATAATCCGACTCCCAATCGGCGCGACGCAACGGAAGTTTTTCGCGCAGCGCGGCTTCGTCCACTTGAATGATGCGAATGCCGTTCGCTTCGAGATCGAGCACTTCGTCGCGAATCGCAAGCGCGATCTGAAACGCGCATTCTTTCAGCGAAATATCCTCGCGCGGGAACGACCAATTGAGAATCGTAACCGGTCCCGTGAGCATGCCTTTCATCGGTTTTTTCGTGAGACTTTGCGCGTAAACGCTCCACTCGACGGTCATCGGGCGTTCCCGCGAAATGTCTCCCCAAATAATCGGCGGCTTCACGCAACGCGTGCCGTAAGATTGCACCCACGCGTTTTCCGTGAAGAGACAACCTTTGAGATGCTCGCCGAAATACTCGACCATGTCGTTGCGCTCGAACTCGCCGTGCACGAGCACGTCCAGCCCGATTTGCTCCTGCAACGCGACGCACTCGGCGATTTTTTTGCGGTTAAATTCCTTGTAGCGTTCGAGCGTGATTTCGCCTTTTTTGAAAGCTCTGCGATTTTCGCGAACGTCCGGCGTCTGCGGGAACGAACCGATTGTCGTCGTCGGGAACAGCGGGAGCGCAAATTCCTTTTTCTGAATTTTTTCGCGTGCGTAAAAATCGGGCGAGCGGACGAAATCCGCAGACGAAATCGCAGCCGTGCGTTCCCGCACTTTTTCGTCCGTGCTGTTTTCGCGCGCGGTGAAAATCTGCGCGTTGGCGGCGAACTCCGCAGTTTTTTCCGGCGCGTCCGAGGCGAGAATTTTCTTCAGCTCGGCGAGCTCGACGAGTTTTTCTTCCGCAAACGCGAAATGTTTTTTGTAGGATTCGGGAATTTTGTTTTCGCCGCGCAACGTGTAGGGAACGTGCAAAAGCGAGCACGATGTGCCGAGCACAAAATTCGGCGCGAGCGCACGGAGTTTTTTCGCAAGCGCGACGGTCTTCGCGTAGTTGTTGCGCCAAATATTTTTGCCGTTCACAAGCCCGGCGAAAAGCGTTTTGCCCGCCGGGAAACCGTTTTTCTCGACGAGCTCGAGCGACTTTTTCCCCTCGGAAAAATCAAGTCCGATCCCGTCGAAATCCAGCGCGACAAGCTCCGCGTAGCAATCGCGAACATCGCCGAAATACGTTTGCGCAAGCACCTTGAGCGAGCCTTTCGCTTTGAGAATTTCCGTGTAAAGCGCGACGAACAGCGCCTTGTCCTCGGCGCTCAAATCACGCACCAGCGACGGTTCGTCAAACTGCACCCACTCCGCCCCGAGCGTCGCGAAGCGCGAAAGGAATTCCGAATACGCCGCGACCGTCTGCGCGACAAAATCCGCCGCCGTTTTCGTTCCCGTGAAGCGCGCGAGCTTCAACAGCGTGAACGCGCCCGTGATGACGGGCTTCGTTTTTACGCCGTCCGCCAGCGCTTCCGAAAATTCGGCAAACGCCTTGTCGCCGACGAGCCGAATCTGCGTGTCGTCGTCGATTTCGGGAACGATGTAATGATAATTCGTGTTGAACCATTTTTTCAGCGCGAGCGCCTTAACGTTGCCCTTTTCGCCCTGATAGCCGCGCGCTTGCGCGAAATACGTGTCGAGCGGCGAAAGCCCGAGCGCGGCATAGCGCGCGGGAACGATGTTGAACGCCGTCGCGGCGTCCAGCACGTTGTCGTAAAAGGAAAAATCGCCGGACGGAATGAAATCCGTTCCCGCGGCTTTTTGGATGCGGCGATTTTCCGCGCGCAGCGTTTTCGCCGTCTCGTTCAGCGATTCCGCCGACACGAGCCCGCGAAAATATTTTTCGGAGGCGAATTTAAGTTCGCGGCGGCTGCCGATGCGCGGGAAGCCGACGACGGAGGTTCTGATGTTTGAATTATTCGTGCTCATTGCGTTTTGTGATTTTGCTTTTGTTTGTGTTGATGTGTTTGGTGAAAAAACAAAAAAAACCGCGCGAAAGATTTACCTTCGCGCGGTTTTTTGTTCGGGATTTATCGGAGCTTTCAGACAACGAAAGGCGATGCGCGAAGAGTTCCCTCACGCATCATCATCATCGCAGCAGCGGCGATTCCGTTGTTTTTAACCCGAATCATGTTTTCTGAAAAATTTCTACCAATGTTGTAGTGATTCAATTCTCCGGTCAAGATTTTTTTGAAAAAAAATTTATTATTCTTCCTTGAGCGCACGTGTCATGAGCGCAGAAATGACTTCCCGCG
>CAVEBA010000029.1:0-14493 GCA_963613695.1 Sphaerochaetaceae bacterium | reverse complement strand
CATAAGGTCGCCCTTACAGGGCTTATTCGTCTTTCGGATTCTACCCCGGACTTCCGTCCGGGGTTTCTAAAAGGGACGCGTCTTCGACGCTTGGGCATACTTCATTTTTTGCCTACGGCAAAAAAATCAAAATGCGCAGACGTGGACGTCTCCGCCCCCAATTTTTGCCACGAAAAAATCCGTGAAAATTCGTTAAATTCGTGGATAAAAAAAACTCTCCCGCGGAGCGGGAATCAGCCTTTAGAATTTTCCGTTCTTTTCGCGTTTCCGCAAAAAAATTCCGCAAGTCGGGCGCGGGAGAGTTTTCCCTTTTCGTCAAACGGGAGCGCGGGAACGCGAATGAAGCGTTTCGGGCGCATCCACGCCGGAAGCGCGCGCGAAATGTTTTCGCGCAGTTCCCGTTCCTCCTTGCCGGAAACAACTATCGCGACAACTCGCTCGCCCCACTGCGCATCCGGCTCGCCGACAACCAACGCCGCCTCCGCTCCCGCGGAAATCAACGCTGCCTCGACAATCGCGGGATCGACTTTTTCGCCGCCGGAATTGATGTAGCGATCCGCGCGACCGAGCACGATCAGCCGCCCGTCCGCGTCAAATTTTCCTTCGTCGGCGGTCAAAAAAATTCCGCCGGGATTCGGGAGCAACGAACCGTCGTCCGCGAGCGTTTCGCCGAGCGAATCTGCGGAAATCGCAATTCGGGAATCCGTTTCCGAAATCGAAATTTTCGCGTGCGGGAGCGGCGTTCCCGCGACAACGGGCGCGTCGCCGTCGCGCCACAGTGCGACGAGCGAAGCCGTCTCGGTCATTCCGTAGCCGATTCCGAATTTCAGTCCTGCCGTGTGCGCGGCGGCGATTAAATCTGCGGGAACGCCGGCTCCGCCGAGCAAAATAAAATCAAATCCGCGCGCCCAATCCGTTGCGCGCGGGGACGCGAGAATCCGTCGCAGTTGCGTCGGCACGAGCGAGTTCATCCAAAATTCGCTTGCGCATTTGCGGAAACGCGGGAACGCCGCATCGGGCGCGTCTTCGCGAAAACTTCCGTCCTCTGCGATGAGAATTTTTCCGCCGGAAACGCGTGCGCGCACAAGCGGCATCAACCCGCTGATGTGCCACGGCGGCAGGCACGCGAAGCAATTCAGCGGATTTTTTTCCGAAAGTCCCAACGCGCGAATGAGCCCGCGCGCGCTCGCCGCGAGCGTTCCCGCCGTATGCGCCGAAAAACGAATTTTCCCGCCGCTTCCGCCGGTCGCGATAAAAATTCGTCCACGCTCCGCCGTTGCATCGCGGGAACGCGCCATAAAACGCGTTTCCGCCGCGAGTGCTTCGTTGCGTTGCGCCTCGCTCCAATGCGGATTTCCGAGAAACACGGTGCGCCCCGTGTCCAAAAATCTTTCGATTTCGGAAAAATACGCGCGCCGCGAATCCGCGAAAAACATCGGAAAAAAAATCAGCGCACGCGCATTTTCGCGGCGAGATAAATCGCACGAATGCGTTCGAAATCACGTTCCCGCGAACCCGAAACGAGGCAATAGTCGTATTCGCGCCAACGCGCCATTTCGTCGAGCGCGACGCGCATGCGCCGCTCGATTTCGTCCGCCGCGTCCGTGCCGCGTCCGGTCAGTCGCGCGCGCAGTTCCTCCACGCTCGGCGGCATGATGAACACGGAAACGAGCGAGCGAGCGATGCGGTCGTCCTTTTCCGCGACGCGCCGCACGGTCGCCGCGCCCTGCACGTCGAGATTCAGCAACACGTCGCAACCGGCGTCGAGAATTTCGCGTACCTGCGCGTGGCGTGTGCCGTAGCGGTTGGAATGCACCTGCGCGTGTTCGAGAAAATCTCCGGCGGCGATCCCGCGTTCAAATTCTTCCCGCGAGAGGAAAAAGTAGTCTTCGCCGTGTTTTTCCGCGCCGCGCGGCGCACGCGTCGTGCAAGTAACGACGCGGCGAATCGCTTGCGGAAACGCCGCGGTCATGCGGTCGCAAAGCGTTGTTTTCCCGCTGCCGGCGGGACCGGAAACGAGCAACAACACGGGAGACGGAGTGAAATTTTCGGAAGTCATTTTTTTGAAAAAAAAAAGAATTAGGGCAACCAAAACAGTCCTGCCGCCAAATTCGCCGCGCCCGTCGCGAGCGCAAGCGTTCCCGCGATTCGAGCGTTGCGACGGGAACGCGCCGTCCACGCAATCGCGTTGCGCAACACATACGGCGCCGCACCGCACCAAAGCGCCGCGACAATCAGCAAATACGCCGTTCCCGCGAGCACGCGCGAATACGGCAAATGCCCGAAACCGACGGAAAGCAGCTCGTTGCAGGAAAAAAGCACGAGCACCGCAAGCCCGCGAAGCGAAAGCAAGTCCGAAAGATATTTGAACGCCAACAAACCCGCGCCGCCGAAAAGCACCACGAGCCACGAACGCGGAAAGCCCGCCAAATCTACGTTCGGGATCGTCAGAAGATGAAACATGAACCACGCAAACGCCGCGCCCCAAAGCACGACGCCCGCCGCGCGGGAACGCGGCAACGCCGACAGCATTTCCGTAAATTTTTCTCCGCAAAAAACAAATGCAATGCCGATCGCGGCAAGCGCACCGCCGGTCGCCATGTATGCCTGAAACAAATTCATCGCGGGCGATGATAATATTTTTCCCCGTCGAGTGAAAGGCGCAAAACTCGGCGAAAATTTCGTGTTCTCTTCCGACGTGCGGCGCGTTATTTTGAGCGCGCATGAAAAACTGCGGAGCGGAAACGATTCACGTCAAGGGCGCGCGGGAACACAATCTGAAAAATCTCGAAATTCGGATTCCGCGCGACAGGCTCGTCGTCGTCACGGGCGTTTCCGGTTCGGGAAAATCTTCGCTCGCGTTCGACACGATTTACGCCGAGGGCGCGCGACAATATCTCGAAAGCCTTTCGGCGAAAATGCGCGCGAACATCGATCGCATTCCGCGCCCCGACATCGATTTTATTCACGGACTTTCGCCCGTCGTCGCCGTCGAACAACGCACGGCGGCAAACGGCGACCCGCGCGCAACCGTCGCCTCGGCAACGGAAATCGCCGACTACGCGCGCCTGCTCTGGGCTGTCGCGGGAACGCAATTTTGCCCCGATGACGGCGGAAAAATCACGCGCCGTTCGCTCGACGATTGTCTCGCGCAACTCTGCGCACTGCCCGCGGGAACGCGGCTCGCACTCGGCGCGCCCTACGCGAAAATTCGCCGCGCAATGCTCGCCGAAGAAACGGAAAATTTGCGCCGTCGCGGTTTTCAGCGTCTCCGAATCAACGGAGAAATTTTTGACGCCGATGACGTTCCCGCCGCCGCGCCGAGCGCGAAGCGAAGCGAGCTCGTTGCGCTCGACATCGTCGTGGATCGGCTCGTCATCGCCGACGATGTGCGCCCGCGCCTTGCGGATTCGCTCGAGCTTGCGTTTCGCGAGGGGAAAAATCACGCGTTCGCCGTCGTGCTCGGCGGGAACGATTCGCCGCCGCACGAAATCCCGTTGCGACTCGATTTTTCCTGCGAAATTTGCGGAAAAACCTACGATCCGATTTCGCCGAAAAACTTTTCCGAAACTCGTCCCGACGGCGCCTGTCCGGTTTGCGGCGGGCTCGGCGAACTGCCGCGATTTTTGCCCGAGCTCGTCGTTCCCGATCCGAAAAAATCGCTGAAAGACGGCGCAATCAAGCCGTGGCGCTACGGCTCGAAAAAAATGATTACGCAACGCAACGCGTGGTTGCGCCAACTTTCGGAGCAAGCGGGATTTTCGCTCAAAACGCCGTGGGCGGAACTCGACGCGGGAACGCGCGAGCTCTTGTTGCACGGAAGCGGCGAACGCGAATTTTTGCTCAAGGACGGCCGCCGCAAGCCCGCGTTGCGCACGTTCGAAGGCGTGCTCGCGGATTTGGAAAAAACGGCGCGCACGACGTCGAGCCTGCTTCTGCGCACGCGACTGCTCGCGTTTCAGCACGCCGCGCCCTGCCCCGCCTGCGGCGGAATGCGGCTGAATCCGCGCGCACTCGCCGTAAAACTCGCCGGAAAAAACATCGGCGAATTTTTCCGCATGAACGTTCCCGAAGCGCTCGCGTTCGTGCGCGCGTTGAAAGGCGTTCCCGCCGTCGTTCCCGCAGAAGAAGCGCGCGACGGATTGGAAAAACGTATCGCGTTTTTGGATACGACAGGGCTTTCCTATCTTTCGCTCGATCGCGCCTACGCGACGCTCTCCGGCGGCGAAGTGCAACGTGTGCGGCTCGCGGCGCAGCTTGGTCTCGGGCTCGTCGGCGTCACCTACATTTTGGACGAACCGAGCATCGGGCTTCACCCGGCGGATCACGCGCGGCTCATCGCGCAGCTGCGCGAACTGCGCGACCGCGGGAACAGCGTCATCGTCGTCGAGCACGACCGCGACACGATTCTCGCCGCGGATCATGTTGTCGAAATCGGCCCCGGCGCGGGAACGCGCGGCGGAGAGCTCATTTTTTCCGGCACGCTTTCGGAGTGTCTCGCCGAGGGAAATTCGCGCACGGCGCATTTTCTGAACACGCCGGCGGAAACGCGTTCCCGCGAGGTTGCAACGGCGTTCCCGCGCGTTGAACCGAAAGAATTTCTCGTCGTGCGCGGCGCGGCGGAACACAATTTGAAAAACGCGAACACGGCGTTCCCGCTCGGCGCGCTCACCGTTGTCTGCGGAGTTTCCGGTTCGGGAAAATCAACGCTCGTGAACACGATTTTGGGCAACGCCGCCGCACGAAAAATCAATCGCGCAAAATGCGTTCCCGGAAAGCACGCCGGAATCGACGGTCTGGAAAAATTTGACGGTTTCGTGCGCATCGACCAAACGCCGATCGGACGCTCGCCGCGCTCAAATCCCGCAACGTTCACGGGAATTTTCGACCTTTTGCGGAAAATTTACGCCTCGACGCCGCTCGCAAAAATGCGCGGCTACGATGCCGGACGTTTCTCTTTTAACAAGCGCGGCGGACGTTGCGAAAAATGTCAGGGCGAAGGACGAATTCCGCTCGATATGCAGTTCCTCGGCGAAACTTGGGTCGAGTGCCCGAGCTGTCACGGCACGCGCTACAATCGCGAGACGCTCGAAGTGCTTTTCAAAGGAAAAAACATCGCCGAAACGCTCGACATGAGCGTCGCCGAAGCCAAAGATTTTTTCCGCGCGCAACCGGGAATTCTAAATTTGATTACGACGCTCGACGATGTCGGGCTCGGCTACCTCAAACTCGGACAGCCCGCGCCGACGCTTTCCGGCGGCGAAGCGCAACGCCTAAAACTCGCGCTCGAACTTTCAAAAAAGAAAAAAGGTCCGACGCTCTATCTGCTCGACGAGCCGACGACCGGGCTTCACTGGGACGACGTGCGCTTGCTGCTCGATTTGCTTTTTCGCCTGCGCGATGCGGGAAACACGCTCATCGTCATCGAACACAACGGCGACGTCGTGCGTTGCGCGGATTGGCTGATTGAGCTCGGTCCGGGCGGCGGGAACGCCGGCGGCGAAATAATTTTCGCGGGAACGCCCGATGCCCTCCGCGCCCGAGGCGACACGCCCACAGCGAAATTCCTGTAATTTTTTGCCGAAGGCAAAAAGGGTGGAAGGTGTAAGGTGTAGGGTGGAAGGGCGTTAACCAAGAAAAAATCCGTGTTTCTCGGTGTCGATCCGTGGGCTAAGACGTTCCCGCGCGGGAACGCGCTTGACAGGCGGAACCGGAGGGCTGATTCTTGCGGCGATGTTCGTTCCCGCACGCTTCTTTTTTTTGCGATGAATCCCGTAATTTTCAAAACTGCCGCGCTGTTGGTGCTTTCCAACTGCTTCATGACTTACGCGTGGTACGGTCATCTGAAAGGCTTGAAATCCGCGCCGCTCATTGTCGCAGTCATCGCGAGCTGGGGCGTTGCGTTTTTCGAATATCTGATTATGGTTCCCGCGAATCGAATCGGCTACACCGGCGGGCTCGAGCTTGGGCAGCTGAAAATTATGCAGGAAGTGATTACGCTCTGCGTGTTCGTGCCGTTCGCGTTTCTTTTCATGGGCGAAAAGTGGCGCTGGGATTATCTCTGGGCGTTTTTCTGCCTTGTCGGCGCCGTTTATTTTGTGTTTCGCGGAGAAAACTGAACGTCCTGCGGCGGTTTCAAACTCCAACGAAACGCGGGAACGACCGTCGCGAGCGCGAGCAACAACGCGGGATTGTAGCTCACGAAATCCATCGCCGAATGCGCGATGAAAAACAAAACTCCGCAAAACAGCGCTGCCGATTCCGTGCGCCATCGGCGAATGTTGCGCACGGCGAATGAGAAAAACCACAGCGTTCCCGCGAAGAAAATTCCCGCGCCGATTGCGCCCCATTCCGCGAGCATCTGCAACGGATCGCAGTGTGCGTATTCCGTCCGCGTCCGCAGATAGCCTTTTTTGTTAAGGAATTCCGGCATTTGCCCTTGAAACGACGGCGCGAGCCAGCGATAGGAACCCGCGCCCCAGCCGTAAATTTCGCGCGTTGTGTTGCGCGTGAACATATTCAGCGTGAGCTCACGCAACGGTGCACGATCGTCGATTTCCTCCTTTTTCATCAACGTAAATTTTGCTTCGACCTTGTTCCACGTCGAGTCCATGTCCGCCGTTGCAAACCACACGGCGGCGAGCCCGACAATCAGCGCGGAAACGAACGCGAACGCGATATACGTTGTCCGCCGCATCAATCCGGAGCAAAGAATCAGCACGGGAACGACGAGCAACCACGCCGCCGCTTCGACGATTCCGGCAAAACTTGCCGTGCACAACGCCGCGATCCACAGAAAAAACGAAAGCGCCGCGAGCAATACGTGCGCGCCGCTCGGGCGAAACATTTCCGCATTGCGCCGCCAAACCGACAGCGCCAGCGCGACCGCGACCGCGAAGCTAAGCACGAAAAATTCCGCCGCGTGATTTTTGTAGGAAAAAACGCCGAAAAAACTGCCCGCTCCCGTGCGGTAGCCGAGATATTCCGTGGTCAAATTGTTTGACCAACGCAACAGGCAAAAAACGGCAAGCACCACGGCGTTCAGCGTCAGCGCCCACATCAGCCAACGGCGGATTCTGCGGGAACGCAATCCGCACCAAAGCGAACACAGCAAAAGCCATGCGCCGCCGAACACGCACATTTGCCGGAGCGCGTTCATGCCGAGACGTTCGCCGAACCCGAAAGGCGCATCGACGCCGTTCGGCAACCAATCGACGTGATTCGCGAAGTAGAGAATTTTCCACCACGCTTTTTCACCTTGAAGCACGATTTCGCGGCTTGTGTTCAAGTGCTGACAAAGCATCAGCACGAACAACGCGATCCCGAGCCAAAAAATCGGAAACCGAATCAGCCGACGAAAATTTTCGCGCGCTTCCGCGCGGGAATCCGCTCCGGGCATCGGCACAAACAGCGCGGCAAACGTTATCAGCGCGCACACGACGCTCGCGAGCACGGGACCGGCTGCCATTCCCGAAGCGTTCCAAAGCGTGGACGCCACCGTCACGAAAGCAAGCCCGCCGATCCAGCGTTCCCGCACGGGAGGAAGATTCGTGCGCCATTCGGCGAGGCAGCCGGGAGAAGGAAATTTCATGCGTCGTCGCGAGCGGAATCCGTTTTTTCGTCAGGCGTTCAAACCAATCCCGCCTGATAAATGTCGTGAATGCGAATAAGCCCCGCGACCTTGCCGCCGGGAGCGTCCAACACGGGAAGCACGGAAATCTGCGAGGGGCGATCTTCCATCACGCGCGCGGCATCGCCGAGCGACATCGTCTCAAACGCGCACACGGGCTTGGAAGTCATCAGCTCTTTCGCCGAAACGCCGCCGAGATTTTCGTATTTGTGCAACGCGCGCCGCAAGTCTCCGTCCGTGATAATTCCGAGAAGCGCTCCCGCCGCATCGGCGACGATTGCCGCACCGTGCGGGAACGCCGTCATCGCGACGACGGTGTCGCGCAACGAAGCGTCCGCGGGAACGAGCGCGATTTTTCCCGTCGGGTGCATCACGTCTTTCACCGTCAGCAAAAGATTGCGCCCGAGTTGTCCGGCGGGGTGGAATTTTGCAAAATCCTTTTCTCCGAAATGCCGTTTGCGCATGAGCGCGGACGCGAGCGCGTCGCCCATCGCGAGTTGGAGCGTCGTGCTCGTCGTAGGAACGATGCCGATCGGATCCGCTTCCGTCTTCACGCCGATGTCGAGCACGACATCGGATTTTTCCGCGAGCGGGGAATTTTTGTTGGCGACGATTGCGACGATTTTCGCGCCCATTTTTTGCAAAATCGGAAGCAGCCGAACGACTTCCGACGTTGTGCCGCTTTTGGAAATGAGCACGACGGGATCGCCCGGGCGGCAAATGCCCAAGTCGCCATGCACGGCATCGGCGCTATGCAGAAAAATTGCCGGCGTTCCCGTGGAGCACAGCGTCGCGGCGATTTTTTGCCCGACCAATCCGGATTTTCCGACGCCGGAAATCACGACTTTGCTTTCTGCGGAGTAAAGAATTTCGACGGCGCGTGCGAAATTTTCGTCCAAGACATCGCGCATCACGCGCAGTGCATCGGCTTCCGCGTCGAGCACCTGTTTTCCCACTTCGATAATCTGTTGTGCGGTCATTTTTGAAATTTTTCGGAGTTTGTTTTTTCTTAGGCAAAAAGTTTGCGCGCGTTTTCGAGGTCTTCCGCCGTGTCGATGGAAACGGGGTGATAATCCGTTTCAACGGTTTGAAAACTCATGCCGCGATCGATGAAGCGAAGCTGTTCGAGCGACTCGACGGTCTCGAGCACGGTTACGGGCATCGTCGGGTGCGCTTCGAGCGTTGCGCGCGCGTAGCCGTAAACGCCGATGTGCGACCACCACGTATTTTTCCCGCTTCCGAGCCACTCCTCCGCGGGAACGCCGCGCAAATACGGCACGGGCGAACGCGAAAAATAAATCGCGCGTCCGTCGCTCCCGCGCACGACTTTGACAACGTTCGGATTCAGCAATTTTGCGGGATCGGTGATTTTCGCGACTGCCGTCACGAGTGCGCAACGCGTTTCCGCCCAGCGTTCTACGAGCGCATCGAGCATCGCCGTATCGACGAACGGTTCGTCGCCCTGAACGTTGAGAAAAAATTCTCCCGGCAACTGCGCGAGCACGGACGAAAGGCGTTCCGTTCCCGAACGGCACTCCGGCGAAGTCATGATTACTTCCGCGCCGAACGCCGTTGCCGCCGCGCGCACCTGTTCCGTATCGGCGAGAATCACGACGCGCCCGGCGTTTTTCATTTTGCGGACGCGCTCCCAAACGTGCTGCACGACGGGCTTGCCGCCGAGATCAAGAAGGACCTTCCCCGGAAGGCGCGTCGAACCCAGACGCGCGGGGATTGCCACGGTTGCTTTTACGGAATTGTCGCTGCTCATACGGCTGAATTTTCTTTCGCGGGCGATTGTAGCCCCATGCGGACGCCGCTTCAAGCAACATTCCCAAAGTCCGCACGCGCGGGAACGCACGGAGATTTTTTCCCGAAAAAGAAAAAAAATTACGCGCTCGCGGCGAGGCGATAAATCGCGACGATGTCGCGGGAAAAGAGCGGACGAAAATTGCCCAGCGGAATTTCCCGACCGTCGCGGGAACGCCCGAGCACGGCTTTTTTCGCCATTTCTTCGAAACGCGAATCGTCGGGAACGCCGAGCGCCTGCATCGTCACGGGAAGCCCCATTTTTTCGTAAAAATCGACGAGCGCCGCGATTCCCGCACGCGCCGTTGCGGTGTCGTCCGCGCCTGCGGGAACGCCGAAAACATTGCGCGCGAACTGCGCGAGTTTCTGCGCTTTTTCCGGCAACACGTAGCGCATCCACGCGGGCGTAACGACGGCGAGCCCGGCGCCGTGCGCGACATCGTAGACCGCGCTGATTTCGTGCTCCATGCCGTGGCACGCCCAATCCTGCTCGCGTCCGAGCCCGAGCAAATTGTTGTGCGCGACCGTTCCCGCGAAACCGATTTCCGCCCACGCGTCGTAGTCGTGCGAATTTTTGCGCAAGGCGAGCGCGTTGCGAATGATTGTGCGCAAAACGCTTTCGCAAAGCCCGTCGGTGATTTCGCAGTGCGGCGTGTTTGAAAAATAGCGTTCGAAAATGTGGCTCATCATATCGCTCACGCCGTTGGCGATTTGATTTTGCGGGAGCGTGAAAAACAACTCCGGATTTACGATGCTGAAAACAGGGCGCAAATGCTCGTCGCCGTAGCCGAGCTTGTAGCCGCTCGTTTCATCGGTGATTACGGTGTTCGGGCTCATTTCCGAACCGGTCGCGGGAATGGTCAGCACCGTTGCGACGTCGAGCGCACGTTTGAGCGGAGGTCGCGAAACAAAAGTTTCCCACACGTCGCCGTTTTCCTCGGGAACGCCGGCGGCAATTGCTTTCGCGGAATCGATAACGCTCCCGCCGCCGAGCGCGAGAATGAACGTTACGCCCTCGCGCCGACAAAGCTCGATGCCCTCGCGCACAAGCGAAAGTCGCGGGTTCGGCACAACGCCGCCGAGCTCGACAAATGCAATTCCGCGTTCCCGCAGTTGCGTTTTCGCGAGCGCATACAAACCGTTGCGCACAACGCTCCCGCCGCCGAAATGCAAGAGCACTTTGCCGCGCGTTCCCGCGAAGCGCTCGACAAATTCGCCGAGCCGCGCTTCCGTCCCGCGCCCGAAAATCCAAAGCGTCCGATTGCCGTAAACGAAGTTTTCCATAATCGGGGGAAAAGCTTTTCTAAATTACTCCTTCCCCGCCTGCCACGAATAAACGTAGGCTTTTTCGCCTTCTTCCACTTTTTTGCGGTCGCCGCGATGCCACCAGTAGAAAATCGGAGATGCGATATAAATCGACGAGAACGTGCCGACGAGAACGCCGAAGATGAACACTTTGCCGTATTCGGCAACATCGCCCGCGCCGAACACCGCCAGCGCGATCGCGGACAGGAACACCGTTACCGATGTCAGCAACGTGCGGGAAAGCGTGCGGTTAATCGACAGGTCGATAACATCGCCGAGCTTCATTCCCGGATTGTTGACGAGTTCTTCGCGAATACGGTCAAAGACGACGATCGTATCGTTAATCGAGTAGCCGGCGACCATCAGAATTGCCGCAATCATCGACGCGGAAAACTGTCCGCCGCAAATCAGATACAATCCCGTGACGACGACGATGTCGTGAATCGTCGAAAGCATTGCGCCGACGCCGAATCCGAATTCGAAGCGCAACGCCACGTAAATCATAATGCCGATGACGGCGAAGAAGAGCGAAACGAACGCCATGCGCACCAATTGCGCGCTGACCACCGCGCCCACCGCCTGTTTCCCGACAATGACGGAATCCGTTCCCGCGGCATCTTGCGGGAACATTTCCGGGTGTTTCGCCATAAGCGCGGAAACGATTTTATCGACGTTGGAAAATTCTCCCGAAGATTTGTCCTCCGTGAGCGAACATTCGATGCCGAGCGTCTGCTCGGACGCACCGACTTTTTGCTGATAAACGGCGGTGCATTCTTCGATGCCGACGGATTTCGCGAGTTCCTGAATTTCGCCGACGCCGATGTGGCGGGAAGAATCCTGCACGATGCGAAGCGTCACGGATTCGCCGCCCTTGAAGTCTTTCCCGAGGCAGTCCGCGCCCTTGACGAAGGGGAAAACTACGCTCGCGACAATCAGCAACGCGGAAAACGCAACCGCGCCGCGCCAATGCGCCATAAAGTGAAAATGCGCCGGCTTCTTCATCAGCTGAATGCCGAAAAGTCTTTTCATCCAACCGAGATTGACGAAAAGTTCCTGCAAGCCGCGGCAAGTGATGAGGCACGTAATCAACGTCGTAACGATACCGATTGCGAGCGTCACGCCGAAGCCCTTGACCGAGCCGGTGCCGAGCCAAATCAAAATTCCCGCGGTAACGAGCGATGTCAACTGCGAGTCCAAAATCGTGGTGAACGCGCGATCGTAGCCGAGCTCGAGCGCAGTTTTCAGCGATTTCCCGTGATTAAGTTCTTCGCGAATGCGTTCGAACACGAGAATGTTTGCATCGACCGCCATGCCGAGCGTGAGCACGAGAGCGGCAATGCCCGGGAGCGTAAATGTCGCGCCGATTGCGCACATCACGCCGATAACCATGAGAATATTCAACGCGATCCCGACAAGCGCAACGAAGCCGCCGGAAAGATAAAGCGCGAGCATGAACACGATAATCAGCCCGGTGGCGACCGCCGCCGCCGTGAGCGACTGCGATTGCGCGTCTTTCGCGAGCGAAGCGCCGACATTTGTCATGTCTTGAAGCTCGAGCGGGAACTCGAGCGGATTGTTCAACGCGTTCGCGAGTTCTTCCGCTTCCTTGCGGTCAAAATTTCCGGTGATGGAAGCGCCGCCGCCGTAGAGCCCGACTTTTTTCCCGCCCGTTCCCGCGTTAAGCGTCGGTGCGGACATCAGCTTGCCGTCGAGCACGATTGCGAAACGACCGTCCCCGCCCGTGCGATTGTCTTCGTCGGCAATGCGTTGCGTGACGTCGCCGAAAACTTTTCCGCCGGCGGAAGTGAAACGAATTCCGACTTGGAGCGTCAATCCGTCCGACGATTCCACGGAAGCGCGCTCGACGATGGAGCCCGTCGCTTCCGGAGCTTTTTTCACGTAGAGCGGGGACGAAGTCGCCTCGCCGGTTTTCCGGTCGATGCGGTAATCGTAAAGCACTTCGTAAGTTGCGACCGGCGAAGTGGCGGAACGCGGATTTTCGCGCAAGCTCCGCAGCGTTCCCTCGGGCGTTCCCGCCTCGGGCAAAAGGTAGCGATGCACCATGCGAAATTCGAGTTTCGCAGGTTTTTTCAAAGAATTGATCGCTTCGGGATTGTTCGCCGTGTCCTCGCCCGGAAGCTGAATTTCAATGGAATCGTTCCCGACGGGGCGAATGACGGGCTCGCTCACGCCGAATTGATTCACGCGGTCTTCCATGACCGCCGTCGCCTGATTGAGCTGCGAAAGTTTTTCTTCGGCGCGCGCCTTGATGGACGCTTCGACGGCGGCGCGAGCTTCCGGAGTTTTCGCCGCGGAGAGCGCTTTTCTGTCGGCTTCCGCCGCTTCGGGATTGACGCGGAGCGTGAACGAAATCCCGCCCTGCAAATCGAGGCCGAGCTTCAATTTCCCCTGCGAACGGCGAAGCAGCTCCTGCATGAGAATGTTGTTGCGTTTTTCCTGAATCGGTTCGCGCACCATGCGGATATCGGGGAAAAAGCGCGCCAACTCGAGCGGCTTGCCGGATTTTCCCTTGCCGGCGGCGATATCCTTGAGCGCGGCGTAAGCGGTCGGAGATTTTTTATCCGCGGGAACGCTCTCGTCCCGATAGTCGCGAACGCGTTCGTCCGCTTCCGCCAAAACCGCCTTGAACTCTTCCGTTTCCGCCGTCGCATGTGCTTCGACGTATTCGCGAAACGGCGTGCTTCGGATCGGCATCATGCTGACCAACGCATAACCCAGAAAAAGCACGGACACGAAGAGCCGCCAAAAAATCTTTTTCGTCATAAAATCTTACTTTTTGATTTCAAAAAAAACGAGCCCCCGGAAGCACAGAAACCTCTGCCGGGAGAAAAAGGGAAACGCGCGGCGGGAACGCAAAGGCAAAAAATCCCCGCGTTCCCGCGCGCAAAAGCGTTATTTATTGTCGGAGACACTTATTGTCGGATTCGACAAGCCCGACAACCGCGTTGCGCAGGAACGGAATACGCGTGCCTTCCGAGACTTGCAGCGTAACCGTCTTTTCGTCGAGCGAAACGATTTTGCCGACGATTCCGCTCGTCGTGTAAACGGAGTCTCCGCACTTAAGCTCGCTTTGCAGCTTCTGCAACGCTTTTTGACGCTTGCGCTGCGGCATAAAAAGCAGGAACCAAAGCCCCGCAAAAAGAAGCACCCAAATCAGCATCGAGCTGAGTCCGCCCACGGGAGACGCGGGAGCGTCCGGCGCATCGGGAGACGCGGCGGGAACTTCGGTCGCGGCGTTCGCGGCGGGAGCGGCGTCAACCGCCGACTGTGCAAGAATGACGATGTCGTTGATATTCGTGTATTGCATAAAAGGAAAAATTTGAATGCGCAGATTATGCCTTGCCTCGCCGGGAACGCAAAACGAAAAAATCCGTTCCCGTGGCGCCCCGACCGAGAATCGAACTCGGATTAACGGTTTAGGAAACCGCGGTTCTATCCGTTGAACTACCGGGACGGGAACGGAAAGCGTTCAGCGTAAAGTTTCTCCCTCCGGAGGAAAAGCCGATTTTTTTTCGCGGGAACGCGAAAAAAGTCGAGGAGTTGAAAAGGTTGAGGAGTTTAGGAGTATCGTGCGGATTTTTGCCTTCAGCAAAAATTCTTAAAAAACATCTGTGTTTATCTGCGACATCTGCGGCAAGAGATTTTTTCGCCACAGATGCCGCAGATAAACACAGATGTCGCAGTGCCTCAACAAAAACGTCACCGAATGGGGATTGCGTTTCTTGGGCTAT
>CAVEBA010000028.1:7259-14495 GCA_963613695.1 Sphaerochaetaceae bacterium | reverse complement strand
AGGGGTTCAGTCAGACATAGGTAACACTTTAGAGTCAGACATGGGTAACACTTTCCATTTCCCGCTTTCCATTTTCGTAATTTCCTCGCGTAAGCTTTTTCTCGCGTTCCCGCGGAAAGCGGCATATGCTCCGCGCTCATGAAATTTGCGATACTCGGTTCGGGGACAGGAAGCAACGCGGAGGCGATTCTCAAAGCCTATCGCGCGGGAACGCTCGGCGCCGCCGAGCCCGTCGCGATTTTCTGCGATATTCCCGGCGCAAAAATTCTCGAACACGGGAAGACTTACGGCGTTCCCGCGTATCGGCTTGATCCGGGACCGTTTAAGACGAAATTTTCTCCCGAGCGCGAGAGCGCGTGGGCGCAGGCGATTCGCGATGCGGGTGCAGAGTGGATTGTGCTTGCGGGATTTATGCGCGTGCTGAAAGCGCCGTTGCTCGACGCGTTCCCGAATCGCATCATCAATTTGCATCCGTCGCTGTTGCCGTCGTTTCAAGGGCTTGACGGCATCGGGCAAGCGTGGCGCTACGGCGTTGCCGTGAGCGGTTGCACGGTGCATTTCGTGAATTCCGAGCTCGATCGCGGCGCGATTCTTGATCAGGCGGTCGTGCGTCGCGAACAAGGCGATACGCTTGAGAGCTTCGCGCAAAAAATTCACGAGGCGGAACACAAAATTTTGCCGGACGTTATTCGCCGGCTTTCTCTCGGCGAAATCGCGCCGAAAAACTAAAAAAATTCAATCCTCAAATCTCAAAACGCCGCGCTACGGCGCCTTCCCGAAATGATCGAAACACGTTGCGAAATCGACAGCTCACTGGCTCAGCCGCTCGAAGATTTTTTCTGCGAACTCGTGCGTTCGCCGTGGCTGATTTATCATGAAAAAGTCGGCGCGCCGCATTGGCTGATGGGCTATTTTGACAGCGAGGCGGAAGCGCTCGACGCATGGGCGGATCTTCGCAAGGCGTTTCGCGCGTTGCCGGAGCGTCCGAATATCGGCACGCTCGAGGATCGCGATTGGAAAGAAGCCTACAAGGCGAATCTGCATCCGTGGAGCTACGGGCGTTTGCATTGGGTGCCCGAATGGCGTCGCGCGGAATACGCCGTTCCCGCGGGCGCGGCGGTCGTGTATTTCGACGCGGGGCTTGCGTTCGGCACGGGCGATCACCCGACAACGCGACTTTGCGGGCAACGGCTCGTCGATTTTCTCGAAGCGCGCGGCGGTGCGGGCTCGGCGGCGGTCGCGGGAACGTCCGTAATCGATGCCGGTTGCGGCTCCGGAATTCTCGCGATTTCTGCGGCGCAGCTCGGTTGCAAAAAAGTTTTCGGCTTCGATCGCGATCCCGAAGCGGTGGAAGTTTCCATTGAAAATCGCGCGAAAAACGCGCTCCCGGAAAGTGCCGTCACGTTCTCGCACGACGGGCTGGAAACGGGATTGGAAAAGGCGGGAGCGTCGGACATCGTGCTCGCGAACATCATCAGCGACGTGCTTTGCATTTACGCGGACAATTTGCTCGCGGCGGTGAATCGCGGCGGCGTGCTTGCGCTCAGCGGAATTCTCGCGAGCGAACAGGCGACGGTGATGCGCGTGTTCGAGGCGAAAGCTCGCGCGGCGTGGGGCGCCGGGAACGTTCGCGTTGACGGGCGCGTGATGGGCGAGTGGTCCGACGTTGCGCTCTTTCGCGAGTAAAAATTTTCCGCGCCGTTCCCGGAGTTGCGGGCGGGCGAAAAATAGGTTTTAATGCGCCCTCGATTTTTTAATTTTACGGGAACGCTCAATGCCGGACATTCGCCATATTCGCAACTTTTGCATCATCGCGCACGTTGACCACGGGAAGACGACGCTCTCCGATCGTCTCCTCGAACACACGAAAACCGTCGAACAGCGCCAAATGAAAGATCAGTTGCTCGACGCGATGGATCTCGAGCGCGAAAAAGGCATCACGATTAAGAGCCACCCCGTTTCCATGCATTACACGGCGCGCGACGGGAACACGTATTTGCTCAACCTCATCGACACGCCCGGGCACGTGGATTTTTCGTATGAAGTTTCGCGTTCGCTCGCATCGTGCGAGGGCGCGTGTCTGCTCATCGACGCATCGCAAGGCGTGGAGGCGCAAACGGTCGCAAACGCGACGCTCGCGCTTCAACAAAATTTGGCGATCATTCCCGTAATCAACAAAGTCGATTTGCCCAGCGCGCACCCGGAGGAAGCGAAACGACAGGTCGAAGACGTGCTCGCCATTCCCGCGGACGATGCGATTCTCGCTTCGGGAAAAAGCGGGATCGGCATCGTCGATATTCTCGAAGCCGTGGTCACGCACGTTCCCGCGCCGCGTTGGTCGGATTATCCGGCGCCGCGCGCGTTGATTTTTGATTCAAAATTTGACGCCTACAAAGGCGTAATTTCTTACGTGCGCGTATTTTCGGGAACGTTCAAAGCCGGCGATTCCATTGCGCTCATGGCAACGGGCGCAAAAAGCCAAATCAAGGAGGTCGGGATTTTTTCTCCGAAAATGAAACCGGCGGACGCGCTCGAGCCCGGAATGGTCGGCTACGTCGTAACGAATATTCGCGATGTTTCCGATGTGAAAATCGGCGACACGATTACTTACGCGGGAACGCCGGCGAAAGAGCCCGTTCCCGGCTTCAAGGAAGTGCGTCCGATGGTGTTCAGCGGAATTTATCCGCTCGATACGAGCGAATACGAAAAGCTCAAAACGGGACTCGCGAAACTCGCAATCAACGATGCTGCGCTGACTTACACGGCGGAAAGCTCCGCCGCGCTCGGCTTCGGTTTTCGTTGCGGATTTCTCGGCTTGCTCCACATGGAAATTATTCAGGAGCGACTGCGCCGCGAATACGATTTGGACATCATTTCGACGTATCCGAGCGTTATTTACAAAGTTTGTTCCAACGGCGGAAAACTTTCGCTCATAGACAATCCTTCGCTCATGCCGCCGGCGGCGGAAATTGAAAAAACCGAGGAACCGACCGTGCGCGCACACATTCACGTTCCCGGCTCGTGTATCGGCGACATGCTCACGCTTGTGCAGGAAAAACGCGGTATGTGCGACCACATCGACACGATCGACGACCAGCGCGTCATGCTCTCGTGCACGCTCCCGCTGAACGAAATTCTCGTCGATTTCAACGACCGGCTGAAATCCGTCACGCGCGGTTACGGTTCGATGGACTACGAAGTCGGCGAATACGCGGAAAGCGATCTCGTGAAGCTCGACATTCTCGTGAACGGCGATCCCGTGGACGCGTTTTCTACAATCGTTCACGCGTCGAAAGCGGAATCGCAGGGACGCAAACTTTGCGAACGGCTGAAAGAGCTGCTCCCGCGGCAACTTTTCAAAATCGCGATTCAAGCGGCAGTCGGCGGAAAAATCATCGCCCGCGAAACGCTCGGCTCCGTCGGCAAGGACGTTCTCGCCAAATGCTACGGCGGCGATATCACGCGCAAACGCAAACTTCTCGATAAACAGAAGGAAGGCAAAAAGCGCATGAAAGAAATCGGCAAGGTTTCGATCCCGCAGGACGCGTTTATCAAGATTCTCAAAAACGAAAAATGAAAAGAAGTTGAGGAGTTGAAAAGGTTGAGGAGTTTAGGAGTATTGTGCTGATTTTTGCCTTCGGCAAAAATTTAGAGAAATTACTCTCCCGCAGAGCGGGAATCAACAGGCGCAACGCGCCGACTCAACTCTTCAACTTTTTTCGTCCGCGAAGCGGGCGTTTTTTCGCGGGAACGCGAAAAAAATGTTTCTTTGTTGTTTTCCGAGAGCGAAGAAGCGCGTAAAATCGCACGCATGAATACTGACGTGCAACGGCGTTTTTTCATGCTGGAGTTCTCTTCTTGGTCGGAAAACTTTCTGCGCTATATGTCGGCGACAATTATTGCGTTGCTCGGCGTGGTGCTTGCGCAGTCGTTTTTTGCGGTCGGCGGCGTGGACGCGCAATATCTCATTTGGACTTTCGGGTTGTTGGTGTTGACGGTCGGTGCGCAGTTCCTCGTGTTTTGGGCGCGCATCGGACACGGTTTCCGCACGAGCGGAATCACGATGTATTTTTTCCCGTGGCTTGCGTTGTTGTGCCTCGACGCGTTTTGGCTGTCGCAAACGCCGTGGCGCGCGGAATACGCGCTTTGCGTGAACATGTTGCCGCTGATGGCGTTTTTTGCGGCGATTCACGTCTCGCGCACGAAACGCACGCGCTGGTGGCTGATTGCGATAACGGCGATGCTCACGCTTGCTTCGGGGCTGTTCATGTTTTTGCGTCCGGACATGCAATCGTCGGTCGCGCAAACGAGCGGCGAGGGGCTCGGTAATTCCGTGCGCGTGATTTTCGGCGGGTTTGAATATCGCGTGGGCATCGGTGCGTTGTTGTTGCTTTCGTTTTTCCCGATGGCGTCGTTGGTCACGAGCCCGCGCTTCAAAATTTGGGTGCGATTGTTCGGCGTTTACGTGGCGGCGCTGTTTTTGTTGGGCATCGCGTTCACGCGGCATTTCGGCGTGTACTTGGGATTTTTTGTCGGCTGCATGCTTGCCGTTTTTCTGATGGTGCGCCGTCGGAGCTCGCGTTGGATTTGCATCGCGGGATTGGCGGTTGCCGGCGCAATTGCACTTTGGACGACGGATTCAAACGTGGGTTGCCTGCGCACCGTTCCCGTGCCGGAAGTGATGGAAAAAACTTTTTCGGACGAAGAGCGTCTCGCGGGAACGCAGTATGTGCTTCCGCATGCGGCGATGGAAATGTTCGCGTCTTCGCCCGTGTTCGGCGTTGGCGCAAATCGTTTCGGCGACGAATTTGAAAAATACCGTCCGCCGCAGTGGCAGACGGATCCGCGCACGGCGGGAAGTCTCGTTTTGAACACGCTTGCGGAACACGGGATCGTCGGAATGTTCACGCTTTTCGCCCCGTTGGTTTTGTTGCTCGTTATGGGAATTCGCGCTTGTCGCGCCTTGCCGTGGCAGGCGGATACCGAGCGTGCGGCGTTGCGTCGCAAGATGGGAATTTTGGACTTGGGCACGCTCCCGGAAGAACGCATTGCGCTCGCGTCGACGCTTAGCGGATTGCTCGGCGTGGGCGTGCTTTTCGCGGTGGATTATCCGCAAAATATTCCGGGCGTTTCGATCGCGTGCGGAATTTTCGGCGGGATCGCCGGCTTCCTAATCAGTCTCGAATGGCGAAGAAGAATCATTTACAGCGGAGCGCGTCGCCATGTGCTGTTGCCGATTGCGTTTTTCGTTCCCGCGGTGCTGTTCGCGGTGTTCCTTCCATATTTTCGCGCGGAAGCGGAATTTCAGCAGGGCGAAATGGCGTTGCGTCCGTTTTTCCTGAATCCGATGACCGGACGAATGACGGAGGAGTCGCCCGATTTTCGCTCACTTGATGTCGCGGAAACGCATTTGCGCTCCGCGCTTCGAAAAAATCCCGATCACGGGGACGCGTGGGCGGCGCTTGCGGAAAAATTTATTTTCGATTGCCAGCGCGATCCGATGAATACTGCGGCTTACGGCGCTTGCCTACGGGAGGCGACGGATCGCGCGATGTCCTGCTCGGCCGCGGTCCCGCAATTTTACCAACTACGCGCGGCGGCGGAGCTGATGGAAAACGATTTTGACGCCGCGCGGGAAGATCTTCACCGCGCCGATGCGATGCGCCCGTTCAACGTGCAGAGCCTGCTTTTCTGCGCGGAAGCGCTTCGGTCGTTCCCGCAGGGTGTGGAGGAAGCGGCGAAACTGCTCACGCGCGTTTCCGCGCTTCTTCCGAATTCCGGCTACGTCGAAAGCCTGCTCGCGCTCATTTCCATGGGCGACGGGAATGCTTCCGGCGACAACAAGGATTCCGAACCCGCGCCGCAGTCGTCGGGGCAATTCGTTTTGCCCGAATTTTAATTTCCCCGCCCGCGTAAACCGTTTTTGTTTTTTAAGATGGAAGAAGAAGATAAAACATTTTTTTTGCTCAGCGCGAAAGTGCTGTTTTTGTCGTGGATTCTCCAAGTCGTTTTTGCGATTTGGGTTTTCGCGATGTTCGTCATTTTCGCGAGCGCCGATTACGGAACGGACGAGCTGTCCGCCGTTTGCGCTCCGCGCGAAAATCCGCAAATGGGGGGGGGGGATTATTTAGTCTTTCCCGCGAATCTTGTTGCGCCTAATCCGCCGACCGAGGGTTTTTGAAGAATGAAAAAAATCGCCGCAATCCTTTTCGCGCTTGCCGGCGTTCCCGCAGTGTTCGCGGGAACGCCGCCGGCGGAAAATTATGAAGTTCCGCCCGCCGCCGTGCGCTCTGCTTCGGCGGAAAAAACCGTTTGCGCGGAAATCGCGCCGTTCGCCCGTTTCTCGCGCGATTCCGTTCCCGCGACGAAATTTTCCCGCGAAAAAAGCGTTCCCGCGTGGCGCGGAGAAATCGTGAATTTTCGCTTCGGCGTTTGGGGCGGCGGGAACGCGATTTCGAAACTCGCTTACGCAAAAAATTTTTCGCTGAAAAATTCCGCCGGCGCAAAAATCGTTGCCACGGTTTCGCCTGTGCGTTGGGTAATCGGGCAGGGCGGCGTGCAGTTTGCGGACATCGTGGACGCGCCGGGTGCGCCGACTTCCGTTCCCGCGGGAACGCTTCGCGAGCTACTCGTTTCCGTTGCCGTTCCCGCAGACGCGGCGCCGGGCGAATACGTCGGAAATTTTCGCGCGGACAAAAAAGTTTTTCCCGTGCGCGTTCGCGTGCTTTCGGCGAAAATTCCGCCGCCGCGGGAACGCTCCGTGCACTTGGATTTGTGGCAACACCCGCAAGCGTTCGCGCGTTGGGCAGGCGTGAAGCCGTGGACGCGAAAACATTTTGACGCGGCGCGCGGCGCGATGGAACGTTTGCGCGATCTCGGGCAAAAAGTCATCACTTGCTCCGTAATCGAAGAACCGTGGGGACACCAGACTTACGACGACTGGGAATCGATGGTGAAATGGCGCCGCACCGCCGCCGGCAAGTGGCGTTTCGATTATTCCGCGTTCGATGCGTGGACGAATTTCGTGATGAACGAAATCGGAATCGACGCGCAGATTTCCTGCTATTCGATGCTCCCGTGGTCGATGCGCCTGCGCTATTTCGACGAAGCGGCGGGAACGGAAAAACAACTCACGCTCGACGTGGCGTCGCCGCAATTCGAGGAAGTTTGGGGCGCGTTTCTCTCCGATTTCAGAAAACATCTTTCCGAAAAAAAACTGCTCGATCGCACCTGCAT
>CAVEBA010000028.1:5178-7249 GCA_963613695.1 Sphaerochaetaceae bacterium | reverse complement strand
CTCGATGAACGCCCCGATGCACAGCTCGACGCCGCGCGAAAAGTAATCGAAAAATTCGCGCCCGAGCTGAAAATCGTTTCCGCAAACGACCATCCGACGCGAATGAGCACTTTCGTCTACGACGTTTCGCCCGTGTTCGGGCATTCCGGCGGCGACGTTCCCGCGCTCGCCGAAAAGCGCCGCGCCGAGGGGAAAAAGACGACGTTTTACGTTTGCACGCAACCCGAACGCCCGAACACGTTCACGCACAGCGCTCCCGCCGAAGCGCATTGGCTCGGGCTTTACGCGGCGGCAAACGGTTTCGACGGCATTCTGCGCTGGGCTTACAATTCGTGGAACGAAAATCCGTTTGCCACGACCGCTTTCGGAAAATGGCAGGCGGGCGACTGTTTTCTGATTTATCCCGGAAATCGCTCTTCGATGCGCCTCGAACATTTTCGAGACGGACTTGAAGATTTTGAAAAAATCGCAATTCTGCGTTCCCGCGCGCGCGAAAAAAATGCACCCGAAGCGCTGAAAAAATCCGTTGCCGCGCTCGACGCGTTCTTGCGCGAAACGTTCACCGTCGCCGCCGGCGGCGGGAACGCGCACGAGGAACAAACGCTCCGTGCGCTCGAATTGCTCGACGCCGCTTCGCTCGCGGCGGAGTAAATTTTCACGCTCGTTTGCTTCGGAGAAAAAAATGGAAATCGCGCTCATCGTCATCGCTTTCGTGCTGATTCTGCTCGGCTGCGTTTTTGTGTTCGTTCCCGGACTGCCGGGGCCGCTCGTCGCGTGGGCGGGACCGCTCGTTTATTTCATTTTCTCCGAAGCTCCGCCGGAACAGGCGTTACCGTTCATCGGCACGTGGCAACTCGTCATCTCCGGCGTGTTCGCCGCGGGAACGCTGATTTTCGACTTTTTTTCGAGTTGGTGGGGCGCGAAAAAATTCGGTGCGACTTGGCGCGGCGGGCTCGGCGCACTCGTCGGCGCAATCGCGGGACCGATTTTGTTTTCTCCGCTCGGCGGAATTTTCGGCGCGTTGCTCGGCTTGCTCGTCGGTCCGATTGTCGGCGCAGTCGTCGGCGAAATGCTCGGCGGGAACGATTGGCGAAAAAGCACGCGCGCCGGCTGGGGAACGCTTCTCGGCACGCTCGCCGCAACCGTCGTTAAACTTTTTTACTGCCTTTGCATCATCGTGTGGATGATTTCCGCCGTGGTCTGGAGCGCGTTGTAAAAAAAGCCCCGCGATTTTTTTAGAAAAATCACGCAATGCACGGTGCGCTTGCCGAAAGCGGGCGACTTGTTCGCCACGGAGAAGACGCCCTCGACGTCGAGGACTTCATCAACTATCTGATTCTTATCAGAGAAGCGCGGGAATGATGAAGACTAATCATGCCGCTGCGAGTTCCGGAAGTGCAGAAATCTTTTCAAAGTCGGTGCCGTGAACACGTTCGGCTTTGTCCAAATCGAAGCGGTTCTGCAGATTGAGCCAGCTTTGGGCGTCCGTTCCGAGCGCGCGAGCAATACGGATTGCGCTTTCCGCGGTAACGCTGCGCCGCCGGGCGCAGATCCCGCAGACAACGGAGGGATCGATGCCGGAAATACGCCCGAATCGCCGTTGCGAAACGCCGAGTTCTTCAAGTGTCTCGCGCAGGATGTCGCCCGGGTGCGGCACGGTAAATGTAGGTTTTCTGTCCATGGTGAGAATTCCTTTTGTTTCAATGATAATCGATAAATTCAACGTCGTAAGCGTTCCCGTTTTCAAAGCGGAAAATGATGCGCCAACGGGTATTTACGCGAATCGACCAAAAGCCGCGCAATTTCCCGTGAAGTGCTTCGAGACGGTTCGACGGAGGCACTCGCAATAGAAGCACGGATTCCGCCGCGTCAATGAGCACGAGACGTGCGAAAGCCCGTTCCTGAACGTCCGCCGGAACTTTTGTGAGCGGGATTCTGTGAAACAGATTTTCCGTCGCTTTGTCGCCGAAGCTCAAAATCATAGCGTGGAGGGTATTTGCGTGTTGGCAAAATGTCAACACGCAAAAAGAACGGCAGAAACTTGCCTTCCCGCCGCGCAACCCGCATAAAC
>CAVEBA010000028.1:2792-5168 GCA_963613695.1 Sphaerochaetaceae bacterium | reverse complement strand
GTAAAAAAGACCCGCGTTTCCGCGGGTCTTAAAAGTGGTAGCCGGTGCAGGACTCGAAGGTAGTATGAGGCTTTATTTCAAGCGGGTTTGCAGGTGATGACCGCGAGAAAGCCAGAAGAATTTTTTTCAAAAAACGACCGAAGGGGCGACCGGTAAAATTGGTCGGTTTTTTGTTTTTGTGTGCAGGTGCGATACCTGTGCCGGTGATTTTCGGAGGCGGGACGGGCGGATTCGTGAAAGGCGGGAAAAACGGGAGTGTGCCTGCGGAGGGGTGTTTGGCGAAGCGTGCGGGATGGCGTTGAGGTTGCGTGCGGAGCGTGGATTTGCGGGCGGAGGAGGGCTGTAATTTTCTGCGTGTTTACGGTCGGGAATTGCGGTCAAAATCGGGAAAATCGGGCAACTTGGGAGGGATGACGACAGAAAAGCATAAGAACGAGGTGGGATTTCCGATTTTTCCGGGGATGTGGGCGGATTTTGCGGACGGGATTTGGCGACGGAGGAAGAAGCGAGCGGAGGCGATGTATGCGCTGGTTGTTTTGTTGGCGCGGGAGTGTCGGCTGAGGGCGGAGCTTTACGGAGGGGAGTCGGATTGGTTTTTTGACACGTTGGCGGTGAAGCGTGCGTTAGCTGAGGTGGGGATTGATTATTGAGCTGAGCGGCGGCGGTATTTTTGAGGGGAGAATCGGGAGCGGGCGGAGAGTTTTTCGGCGGCGGAGCGGATTGCGGGAACGGAGGGTTTGCGTCCGGAATTGGGGCGGTAGCCGCCACGCTCTTGAAGTTCGATAGAGCTGAGATTCAACGCTTGTGCGATCAGCGTTCTGACCCACTGGGCTACGTTTCCTTTGTGCGTTTTTTCCGCCGCGGATTTCATTAATTCTCTAACGCCGTCCGGAACTACAACTGCAACAACCTTCGTTCTCATTCTTTGATTGTATCGCAAAATAAACAAAAAAGCTTGCATTTTTAATCAAACGTTTCTACGTTTGATTAAAAATAATGACGACGATTAAGACGGATCGAGGGACTTTTTTTGACTGGCGTGATGCGTGGCGCGAGATGGGGCGGAGCGAGAGTGAGATTGCGGCGGAAGCGGCTGTTCGTGCGGAGCGTTGCGGGGTGTATTTGCCTGTGCGGGAGCGCGGAGGAGTGTGTGGGGCTGTGCGGCGCGAGCGTTGGCGCACGTGGGGGCGTTGCGATGAATTGACGGTGAAGATGAAGCAACGGTTGGCGATAATTTCCGGCTATTTTTTGCGTGCGATAAAAAACGAGTTGCGTCTTCCGAGTTGGGGGCGCGGCGGGCGCGAGGAGATGACGTTGCGGCGGCTGTATGATTTGGCGACGATGCGGCGCGACGGTTCGCCGTGCGGGCTGTTTGAAGCGCCGAGCGTGTCGAGTCGGCGTCGGGATTTTTATCGTGTGATTGAGTGGGTGCGAAACACGTTGCGCGTGTGGGCGCGTCGCGGCGAATGGGATGCGGAGCGTTGTGCGTGTGCGGAGCGGTGGCTTTCGATGGCGCCTGATGCGCCGTTGGTGAGCGTGTGCGGAGCGAGTTATTCACATAGTTATTCACAAGCTGGGAATAGCGTGAGTTCCGCTTGGCAAAAGGTGTTCACCGACACGCACGCGCGAGAAAGTTTTTACGAAAGTAAAAAACATTTTAACGACACCGAGGAGCGGAGCACCCCTTGCGCACAGGGCGGGCAAGCCGCCCTGACGCCCCTTGTAGGGGCTTGCGCTTTTACAGTGTGCGAAAGGGATTCCGAATTTTTTGCAGTAAAGGGCTTGCGCAGGAACGGGAGCGAGGGAGCGGAAGCGAGCGGCGGCGCGGACGGGAGCGCGGCGCGGGAATGCCTTGCGGAAATTCCGAAGTGGCGCGGGAAAAAGTTCCCGCGGCGGCTGTGGTGGCTGGTGTGGAAGCACTACGGCGATTTTCGAGCGTTGCACGACGGGCGAGCGGTTGCGTGGAATCCTGCATGTTTCGTATCGTGGTTCAAATCGTGTCTCGCGGCGGGAAGGCGATGCGGAGACCTCTATCGTCTCTATGACGAAAAGTTGCTCAAATGGCACGGGAGGGCGAGCGACTGGCGGATTCGGCAGGATGCGCTTGCGCCCTACGGGATGTTTGCGGAGCTTTACAAAGCGGCGGCGGAACTGCCGGAGCGTGAAAGGTGTAGGGTGTAAGGTGGAGGGTGTAAGGTGTAAAAATTGAAAATGGAAAGTTGAAAACAAATGGAAAACGAAATGTGGTTGATGTCCGGATTATTCGACAACTTGGGAGGGATGACGACAGAAAACTGAGCGTGCGGGGGAGTAGGTTCTTCCTGCGGGGCGCGTTCGGTGGGGACAGGGGGGCAAACGGAGTGAGCAGTCTGGAAC
>CAVEBA010000028.1:0-2782 GCA_963613695.1 Sphaerochaetaceae bacterium | reverse complement strand
AAAATGAAAAACCCAAAATGGTTTCGGAGGAATTAGGAATGAGGAATGAGGAATTAGGAATTAGGAATGAGGAATTAGAAATGAGGAATTAGGAATTAGGAATTAGGAATGAGGAATTAGAAATGAGTGAAGAAGAACTTGGCTTAACCGGGAGCGGAGCGGACGGTTCGGTTGCGGTAAATTCGCGAGTGCGAGTTTGTGCATCGGACTTAGCGCGAATGCTCGGGATAGAGACGGCGGATGTTGCGCGTTTGGAGCGGCACGGCGTAATGGAGCGTTCGGCGCGCGGCGAGTATGTTTTGGAGTCGAGTGTTCGCGGCTACACGGAATACATTCGCGGCAAGTTGCGCGACAAGCCGAAAGACCGTTTGGACACGGTGAAAGCGGAGCGTGAGCAAGCGGAATTGGAGCAGCTTTTGGGCACGTTGATCCGCAAGGATGATGCGTTGTTAAAAATTTCCTCGTTGATAACATCTGCGCGGCGTGTGCTTGAATCGGTGGGAGTTCGGCTTGCGCCGATACTTTCGGAGAAGACGGACATTTACGAAATACGAAATTTGATAGACCATGAAATCTTCAATGCTCTTGAAACCATCGCTGACGCAAGAATTGACGCTGATGCGGGAACGGATACTGACGGAGAACCGGGAGTCGTTCCTACGGGCGATGCGGGAACGCTTCCGTCCGTTGCGTCCGCTCTCGGTGAGTGAGTGGGCGGATCGCTACCGTGTATTGCCGGATGATTCCGCGATGAAGGGCGGGCGGTGGAAAACTACGTTTACGCCGTATCTGCGCGACATCATGAACAGCTTCCTTGACTCGGGCGTTGAGGAAACGGTGGTGCTCAAATCTGCGCAAGTCGGTTTTTCCGAGGCGTTGGTGAACATCATTCTCTACGTCATTTTCTACGGTGCGGGATCGATTCTGCACGTGCATCCGAAGGAAGATGCCGCGCGCAAATTCTCGCTCAAACGCCTGATGCCGAGCCTTGCGCGCGAAGAATTTTTCGGAAAAATCGCTCCGCCGAAATCACGCGATTCCGGGAACACGATTTTGTCGAAACGCTTTGTCGGAGGCGATTACATCGCCGTCGGCGCAAACTCTCCGGACAACTTAGCGTCCAATCCCGTGCCGTTCGGTCTCTTGGACGAATACGACCGCATCGCGCAAAGCTCAGGGCGCGAAGGTGCGCCGCTCGAACTTGTAAAAAAGCGCACGACCACATTTTGGAACAGAAAAATTTTTGTCGGTTCGACACCGACGGACAAGGCAACGTCCAACATCCTGCGCGAGTGGGATTTGACGGACAAGCGCCGCTACTTCATTCCCTGTGCCGCATGCGGCGAGCTGTGGACGCCGACGTTCCCGGACATCGTTTGGGAAAACGACTCTCGCGGGCATCCCGTTTTTGAAACGGCGCGTTTGCGTTGTCCGCATTGCGGCAGGCTCCACACCAATGTCGAAAAAAACGAGCAGGTGCGCGACGCGCGTTCCCGCTGGATTGCGACGGCGGATTTCAAGGGCAAAGCGGGCTTTCACATCAACCAGATTCTTTCTCCGTTCACGGCGGCGGGCTTGTCCGAAATCGTCAAAAGCTACACCGAAAGCAAAGGCGATCCGCTCAAAATGCAGGTGTTCGTCAACACCGTTCTCGGCGAAGCGTGGGAAGATGCGGCGGAAAAACTCGACGCCAACGCGCTCGCCCTGCGCGCCGAAGATTGGCAGGGCGCGGAAGTGCCGCGGCGCGGACTCGTGCTCACCGTCGGCGCAGATACGCAACCCGACCGCATCGAGGCGGAATGCGTCGCGTGGGGCGCAGGCGAGGAATCATGGAGCGTAGAGTATCGCGTGATTTTCGGCGACCCTACGATTCCCGAAGGCTCGCCCGGTTCGCCGTGGGACGCGTTCACCGCGTTTTGCCGCAAGTCTTACAGGCACGAGAGCGGCGTGCTCGTTTCCGCACGGAGAAAATTCATCGACTCGGGCGGCTCAAACACGCTCGACGTCTACAAATACGCCTCCGCGCACCGCTGGGAAAACGTCTTCGCAATCAAAGGCGCAAACACGCACGACGCGCCAATCGTCGGCGCCGTCCAACGCCGCCGAATCGGCGAACGCAAGACGCGAGGCGTAAAATTCGTCCTCGTAGGCACGCACAAAATCAAGGATATCGTCGTCGGGCGCTTCGGCATAGATTCTCCCGGGAACGGCTACTGCCACTTCCCGCTCGGGCGCGGGAACGATTGGTTCGAGCAACTCACGAGCGAACACAAAGTCATCAAATACGAAAAAGGGCGCGCAAAAATCGAATGGATAAAAGACGCCGAAAAACGCAACGAGGCTCTCGACTGCCGCGTCTACGCTTTCGCCGCTCTGCGCCTTGATTCGCCGGACTGGCAACGCGAAGCATACCTGCTCAAACAACGCGCCGAATCAGAACGGAGCGAGGAACAACACGACGGGAACGCCAACGCGAACACGCCCGAGCAGGAACACACCGTGCGAAAAATTCCCGAACGCGTTCCCGCGGGAACGGATTTCTCCGCAACACCGCCGCAACCTCCGCACAAGCCTCAATCCGTCATCGCACGCCTCTCCGCAATGAGGAGAAGAAGGTGAGGGGAAGGTGTAGGGCGTAAGGTGTAAGGTGGAGGGTGGAAGGTGGAAAATTAGGAATTAGGAATTAGGAATTAGGAATTAGAAATTAGGAATTAGGAAGCCGTGCGGATTTTTGCCGAAGGCAAAAATCCGCACGATACTCCTAAACTCCTCAACCTTTTCA
>CAVEBA010000027.1:9683-14588 GCA_963613695.1 Sphaerochaetaceae bacterium | reverse complement strand
GCGCAAGCGAACATATATTCCCCCGCGAAAATTAAACGAAGCAGAAGATTATGGACTATCTTTACGAAGGTTGGATTCGCCCGATTCTTTTCCGCAAGGGTTTTCCGTTTCGCGGCGATGTCGAAAAGGCGCACGAAATGAGCTATCTTGCCTTGCGCGCGCTTGCGGCGGCGAAACCGATCGCCGCGCTGATGCGTCGATTCAATCTGAATTCGCTCAACGTTCCCGCGCAAAAACCGATTGAGCTTTTCGGGCTGAAGTTCCCGAATCGCGTCGGGCTCGCCGCCGGTTTTGACAAACAGGCGCGCATATGGAGTGCCGCGGGAGCGCTCGGTTTCGGGCACGTCGAGGTCGGCACGGTTACTTTTCACTCGCAGGGCGGGAACGAAAAACCGTTTTCCTGAGCAGGAAGCCGCGATCAACAGCATGGGATTTCCGAATGACGGCGCGGAGGAAATTTCCCGCCGTCTCGGCACCGGTCCGAAAAAAGGCGCGCGTCTCTGCCCGCTCGGCGTGAATATCGGGAAATCCAAAATCACGCTGATGGAAAATGCGGTCGAGGATTATCTGGGCTCGTTTCGTCTGCTCGCGCCGCACGCGGATTACGTGGTCGTGAACGTCAGTTGCCCGAACGTGCCGAATCTGCGCGAGCTTCACGAGCGTTCCCGTCTCGTCGAGCTTCTCGGCGCGTTGCAACGCGAAAACTCCGCGCTCGCCGAACGCACCGGCGAAAAACCGCTCCCGCTGTTGCTCAAAATTTCTCCCGACCTCACGTTCCCGCAAATCGACGACGTGATTTCCGTTGTTTCCGAAACGAATTTTTCCGGAATCATCGCGACAAACACCACCACGACGCGCCCCGCCGCGCTCGGCGATGCTCCCGAAAAAGGCGGACTCTCCGGCGCGCCGCTCGCTCGCCGCGCGCTCGACGTCGTGCGCTACATCGTCCGCGCGACGGACGAAAAGTTGCCCGTCATCGGCTGCGGCGGGATTTGTTCCGGCGCGGACGCGGATCGCTTTTTCGCGGAAGGTGCCGCGCTCGTGCAGGTTTACACGGGAATGGTTTATCGCGGACCGTTTTTCGGGCGCGACATCGCTCGCGCCTACGCGTGGAGCCAAACGAATTGGCCGGGCGCCGTGTGGTAAATTTTCCGTCGTCGCAATTTTTGCGGGAACGCGAACGATGAACGTTCCCGCGACGCGACAAAAAAATCTCCCGCGAAACTTGCGGGAGATTTTTTTTGAAACCGGAAAAAAACTTCGGCGGGAACGGCTTATTTTTTCAGCAAATTCCGGCGGTCCATTTCTTCGGCGATTTGAATCGCGTTGAGCGCCGCGCCTTTCCAAAGCTGGTCGCCGCAGACCCAAAGCGCGAGCCCGTTTTCAAACGCCGTATTTTTGCGAATGCGCCCCACGCCGCATTTGACCTTGTTTTGGTAGTCGAGCGGCATCGGATAAATTTTGTTCGCGGGATCGTCGCGCACTTCCGCACCGGAAAATTCCGCAATCGCCTTGCGCGCGGTTTCGACGTCCACCGGTTTTTCAAATTCCGCGTCGATCGAAATCGAGTGTGCGCGAAACACGGGAACGCGCACGCATGTGCACGTGCACACGAGGCTCGGCAACTCCATAATTTTCCGCCCTTCGTTGAGCATTTTCATTTCCTCTTTCGTGTAGCCGTCATCGAGGAAAACGTCCACGTGCGGGAGCACGTTAAACGCGATCTGATACGGATAAACGCTGTGTTCGAGCGGCTTGCCCGACGCCCACGCGACCACTTGATTTTTCAGCTCTTCCATCGCGGCGGCGCCCGTTCCCGAGACCGCCTGATACGTCGAGGCAAAGAAACGTTTCAGCCCGAACGCCTTGTGCAACGGGTAAAGCCCCATGAGCGCAATCGCCGTCGAGCAATTCGGATTCGCGATGATGCCCTTGTGATTTTCCAGCGCGTGCGCGTTGATTTCGGGAACGACGAGCGGCACGTTCGGATCCATGCGAAACGCCGAGCTGTTGTCGATGACGATGCAACCGCGCTTCGCCGCTTCCGGCGCGAGCGCTTTGGAAACACTGCCGCCCGCAGAAAAAATCGCAAAGTCCAAACCGTCAAACGCTTCCGGCGTCGCCTCGCAAATCGTCCATTTTTTGCCGCCGAAATCAATCGTCTTGCCCGCACTGCGCTTGGACGCGAGCGGACGAAGCTCCGCCACGGGGAAATTTCTCGACGCGAGCAGCGAAAGAATTTCTTGCCCGACCGCGCCCGTCACTCCTACGATACCGACTTTGTATGCCATATGTTGCTTTCTGATAAAAATTTTTCAAAAAAAGATGAGTGCGCAAGGATGCTCTTCGCCGAACTGAAACGCAAATGCGAAATGCTCGGCGTTCCCGCGTTGGCGGACGCGCTCGTCGTCTCCGTTCCCGCGCAGCGCCTGTGGCATTTTCGCGGGAACGCACTCGTCGCCGAATACGCGATTTCGACTTCGCGCGCCGCGCCCTCCTGCGTAAAAAATTCGCTCGGCACGCCGGACGGACTTTTCTCCGTCATCGAAAAAATCGGCGACGGTGCTCCCGCGGGAACGGTTTTCAAGGCGCGCGTTTCCACCGGAAAACATTTTTCCGAATTTTTGAAAACGGAACCCGACGTAAATCTGATCACCTCGCGAATCCTGCGTCTGCAAGGCGAAGAGGACGGGCACAATCGCGGCGGCGACACGGACACGTTCGCGCGCTACGTTTATATTCACGGCACGAATCAGGAACACAAACTCGGCACGCCGAATTCGCACGGCTGCATTCTGCTCGGGAACGCCGATGTCATCGCGCTTTTCGACGCCCTGCCCGCCACGCCCGCGGGAACGCCATGCGCGCGCCTGCTCATCGCGATCTAAGAAAGCTTCCCTAATTTCTAATTCCTAACTTCTAATTCCTAATTTCTAATTCCTAACTTCCCCACCACCCAGAAGCGCGTGTCGTCGGAAAAATCGCGCACGGCTTCGGACTCTGCGCAGATGCGGGACCGCATTTCGGAAAAAATTACTTCGAAACCGATTTTTTCGAGCACGGCGCGCATTTCTTCGGCGTCGGCGGAGTGAATGAACATCGCGCCCTGCGGCGTGGCGTGGTTCCAATCGCCGAAATCGTCGAGCGCGGGATCGCGGGAACGATTTTCCCAACGATTTTTTTCCTGCGTCCAATGTTCGCGCCGCGCGGGAACGCCACGATCGTGTCCGGTGAAAATAAAAATTCCGCCCGGACGCAAAACGCGAAAAATTTCGCGCAATGCGCGTTCCCGCCGCTCGCGTCGGGGAATCATTTGCAAACCGTTGAACGCGAAAATTACGGCATCGAACGCGGCATCGGGAAATTCGAGCGCGGACGCGTCCGCAACGGCGAAGCGGATTTTTTCGCGTTCCCGCGCACAAACTTCGCGAGCGGTTTCGACCATGGGCAGCGCGAAATCCGTTGCCGTGATTTTTTTGTAGCCGAGCCGCGCCAAGCCCAACGCAACGCGCCCGGCGCCGCAACCGAGCTCGAGCGTTTCCGCGTCTCGCGAAATAAATTTTTCGAAAAGAATTTTTTCCGAATTCCAAAGTCCGACGTTTACCGCCGCGCGAGCGTAATCAAGCACGACCTGCGGGTGCGAAAAATACTTGAGATTGACGGACGGATCCACGGGAACGAACGGAGAAAAAAAATGCGCTCGCGGGAACGGCTTTTTTACGCCGACGGCGTTCCCGAAGCCGGCGCGACGCCGATTTCGGCGAGCTTTGCGCGCATGTCGGCGTCCTGCAACGCGTCGAGCAATTCGCCGATTTCGCCGTCGATAATTTGCGGCAAGCTGTGAAGCGTGAGCCCGATGCGGTGATCCGTGAGGCGGTTTTGCGGAAAATTGTAAGTGCGAATGCGCTCGGAACGGTCGCCGCTGCCGATTTGATTTTTGCGGCGCTCGGCGTATTTCGAACGTTCCTCTTCCTGTTTTTTTTCGTAAAGACGGGAAAGAAGAATTTTCATCGCCTTTGCGCGGTTGCGCAGCTGGGAACGCTCGTCGGCGCAATAAACCATGATGCCCGTCGGCTTGTGAATGATTTGCACGGCGGATTCGGTTTTGTTGACGTGCTGACCGCCCGCTCCGGACGCGCGGCAAACGGTCAACTCAATGTCTTCCGGCGCGATTTGCACGTCCACTTCCTCGGCTTCGGGAAGCACGGCGACGGTTGCGGCGGACGTGTGAACGCGCCCGGCGGCTTCCGTTGCGGGAACGCGTTGCACGCGGTGCACGCCGCTTTCGAATTTGAGCATTTTGTAAACGTCCGTTCCCGTGACGAGAATGGAAATTTCCTTGAATCCGCCGATTTCGGAGGGCGCCGAACCGAGAATTTCCCACTTCCAACCGCGCGATTCGGCGTAGCGCGTATACATGCGAAAAAGATCGCCGACGAAAAGCGAAGCCTCGTCGCCGCCCGTTCCCGCGCGGATTTCGATGATGGTGTTGCGCGAGTCCGCGGGATCGGGCGGAAGCATCGCGAGCAAAAGTTTTTCGTGAAGCGATTTTGCCGCGTCTTCGAGCGCGGGAATTTCCTCTTCGGCGAGCGCGCGCAGTTCGGGATCCGTTCCCGCGTCAGCGGCGAGCTCGCGATTTTCTTCGAGCGAACGAAGCGTTCCCGCGCATTTTTCGTGAAGCGCAACGGTTTCGGCAAGACGCGCCTGCTCGGCGGAAATTTCGGCGGCGCGGCGGCGATCGTCGTAGAAATCAGGCGCGTTCATGAGCGTCTCGATTTCTTCGAGGCGCGCGCGAGCGGGCGTGATGTCGGGCAGGGAAAACATTTTCAGAGAAATTAGAAATTAGAAATTAGGAATTAGAAAACATTTTCGGAGGAATTAGAAATTAGGAATGAGGTTCCACAC
>CAVEBA010000027.1:0-9673 GCA_963613695.1 Sphaerochaetaceae bacterium | reverse complement strand
GCAAAAATCAGCACGCTACTCCTAAACTTCTAAACATTCTCAACTCCTCAACTTCTTTCTAATTTTTAATTCCTAATTCTTAATTTCTCATTCGTTCATTTCTTCGACGACGAAGCGGAAACCGCGCAGGCGGCTTTTTTCGGAGCGTGCGGTTTTCTTGAAAATTTCCGCCGGGAACGCGTATGCGGGCGTCTGGCAATCGCCGCCGGCGATGCATTCTTCGTAATCTTTTTTTGCGATTCCGTCGGCGGGCTCCGTGTCGATCCATTCGGCGACGTTCCCGTAAAGGTCGAAGAATCCGGACGCGTTTGCTTTGAGCGAACCGGAAGCGTGCACGACGCCGGAAGAATTTTCGATCAGCCACGCGCTTTCGTGAATCGTCTGCGGATCGGGCGTTCCCGCCGCCGCGAGAAATTCGCGCAACGTGGGCAAGCGCACGGGTCTGCCGAGGAGCAGCGAAAGCCGGCGACAAAATTCGCGCGCGTCGTTGTAGTCCACGGATTCCACGGGATTTTCGAGAGCTTTGCGCGCGCTCGGATTGAACGGCATGACAAATGTGTAAAGCGCTTGCGAAACTTCGACGCGCAGCATTTTTGTTGTCTCGGGAACGCCGGGAATGGGCAAAAGCAGTTTGAAAAGATTATTTTGCACGCCGGGAATATCCGTTGCTTTCACGTCCATGTAGCGCAGTTCCTGAAGAAAATTTTCGGAAATGAGCGTGGAATCCTGCCAATCGCGAAGAATATTTTCCGCGCGACGCAACGCCTGTTTTGCGATGAGCGGCACGCGATTCGTTTGGCGGGAACGAATGTCTTTGCGCATGATTTCGCATTCTTCGAGCAATTTGAGATATTCCGGACGCGCTCCCGCATCGGCGTATTTTTGCGCGATTTCCTTTTCAATCGCGGGAACGGCGTAGAGCGAGCGCGGGAAGTTCTGCATTATACTGCGTTGCACGGCGAGCGCCTGCGACCATTGTTCGGCGGCTGTCTGCCAATCGTTGCGAGTTTCCGCCGCGCGCGCCTCGGTGATGAAGCGTTCCCGCCGCTCGTAATCCGGCGCGGAATTGACGGTCGCGATCAAATTTTGAAGCCGATGAATCCGCGCGCTGTTGGAAACGATAACGTTGCGGTAATCCGCCCAAAGTTGCTTTTCGATTGTCAGCGCTTCGTTCAAATCGAGATTTGCTTTCGGCCAATTTGCGGCATTGAGCGCCGCCTCGCCGGATTTTTCCAATTCCTGCGCGCGCAGTTGCAGCGGGATCGCCCGCATCGTCCGCGCACGATTTTCGAGAAACGTCGCGCGCGCGTGATTTTTTTTCGTAGCGAGCGGATATTCTTTCGTAATGCGAAATTCGAGCGTTGCCGCATCGGAAAAAAGGCGTTCCGCTTCCGCGTATTTTTTTTGTTGAGCGAGGTCTTCCGCTTGCCGTTCGAGCGCGGACGTGCGTTTGCGCAACGAATCCGCGCGAAGATCGTGCAGGCGTTTCCGCATCTGCTCGTGCTTCGGATTGTAAGTCGCCGCCGCTCCCGTGTAAGCGAGATGACGCGCGTGAGCGTCCACCGCCTTTTCAAAAATATCGATATCCTCGTCCGAAATTTGATCTTTTTTGAATTCGTGAATCGAGTTGAACTGCGATTCGAGCGAACGCGATTCCGCGAGCGATTTTTCGGCGAGCGCGGGATTCGGCTGCAACGCTTGCGCGCCCTCGAATTCCTCGCGGGAACCCTTGGAAAGACTCGCAAAATAAAAGAGAGCAATCGCCAGCCCCGCCACAATTAAAAAGATAATCGGGCCGACGATTCCGCCGACCTTGCCCCGCCGCGCGCGGGAACGTTCGTTTTTGAAAATGCTTTCGCGCATACTCCGAAAAAAAAGGAAATTCTTGTTAAAGTTCGGCATTAAATACAAAATGCCGAATCTATCAAATAAATAAAAAACGCGAAATCCGCAGAATTTACGGAGACACTTTTTTTTCGTGATTAAAAAAATTTCCATACTCGGTGCCGGACTGCTCGGCGCGTCCGTTATGCAAACGGCGAAGGCTCGCGGCGTCGCCGCCGAATGCGTCGCTTGGTCGCGCAGCGCGGGAACGCGCGAAGCCTGCCGCGCCGCAGAATACGTGGACGCCGTCTTCGATTCTCCGCGCGAAGCCGTTGCCGGAGCGGATGTCGTGGTTGCCTGCGTTCCCGTGGATTGCATCGTGCCGTTGCTCGCCGAATGCGTTCCCGCGCTTGCGCCGGGCGCGTTGATCACGGACGTCGGGAGCGTCAAAGCGGCGATTTGCGCCGAAGCGGATCGCGCGCTCCCGCCGGAAATCGCGTTTGCGGGAGCGCACCCGATGGCGGGCTCGGAGCTCAGCGGAATTGCCGCCGCGCGCGCCGACCTGCTCGAGAATCGCCTTTGTTTCATCGCCGACGATGAGCGTTCCCGCAGAACGGGTGCGCGGGAACGCGCCGAAGCCTTTTGGAGCGCGCTCGGCATGCGCACACGCCGCGTCGATCCCGCCGAGCACGATGCGATCGTCGCACACGTCAGCCACCTGCCGCACACCGTTGCCGCCGCGCTTTCCGCCGCGCTCTCGCGCAAACCGCTTGCGTGGCGCGATTGCGGCGCGGGCGGATTGCGCGACACGACGCGCGTCTCCGCGGGCGATCCGCATGTTTGGCGCGCGATTCTCGAAGAAAATCGCGCAGAAATTTTGCCCGCGCTCGATCTTTTTCGCGAGCGTTTCGACACGCTCTACGCCGCCCTGCGCGGGAACGATTCCGATGCGCTTCTCGCCTTGCTTTCCGAAGCTTCCGCGTGGCGACTTCCGCTTTCTCAAAAACAATGAAAAACGAAAACACAAACGACGCGCCGAACACCGGCATCGGCGAAAATCTCCGCAAAGCCTTCGTCACGGGGCTTCTGCTCTGCCTTCCCGTTTCGCTGACGGTCTACATCATCATTTGGCTCGTGAACTTTCTCGCATCGCCGGCGCGCGGATCGTTGCAGTATTTTCTGCGCATGTTCGGCGCGGAGCTTCCGCCCATTGTGCTCACGATTTTGTCTGCGCTTGCCGTTGCAGTCGGCATCGCGTTGATCGGCTTCATCTCGCGCAATCTTTTCGGACGCTTTTTCATTTCTCTTTTGGAAAATTTTCTGAATCGGCTTCCGATGGTGCGGTCGATTTATTCCGCGATTAAACAAATCATCGACACGTTTTCCGCCGGCGGAAAAGAAAAAACTTTCAACCGCGCCGTGCTGGTCGAGTTCCCGCGCCGCGATTGCTGGACGGTCGGCTTCGTCACGCACGAGGGCGAAACGCAATTTTCCCGTCTCACGGGAACGCGCTTGCTTCACGTGTTCGTGCCGACGACGCCGAATCCGACCGGCGGATACATGATTTTCGTTCCCGAAAACGAAGTGAAACAGCTCGACGTTTCCGTCGGCGACGCGATGAAAATGATCGTCTCCGGCGGCGCCGTCGTTCCCGCGGAACTCAAGGCGAGTAAAGAGTGAATCTCGTTCTGCTCGAATCCGAAGCGACGGATACGCTTCGCGCGGGAACGCACGCGGCGGAGCATCTTTTGCGCGTGCTGAAAATTTCCGTCGGCTCCGTTTTTTGGTGCGGCGCGAAAAACGGCGCGCGCGGGCTCGCGACCGTGCAGGAAATTTCCGCCGCCGGCGACATTCGATTTTCCGTCGCGTGGGAACGCGATTTTCGTTGTGCGCTCCCGCCGATTGCGCTGATTGTCGGGCTTTCCCGCCCGCAGACGATGAAAAAAATTTTTGCGTCCGCCGCCGAAATCGGTTGCGCGCGAATTGAAGTTTTTCGAAGTGAAAAAGGCGATCCCGCCTACGCCGAAAGCTCGCTTTGGAAATGCGGCGACCCCGCGCTCGCCGAAATTCTCGAAAAAGCGGCGGAGCAAACCTGCGTTCCCGCGCTCCCCGAATTCGCGCTCCGCGAATCGCTCGACGCCGCGCTCGACGCCGTTCCCGCAAACGCCGCGCGAATCGCGCTCGATATTTACGATGCAAAATTCTCGCTCGCCAACGTTCCCGCGCTCGTCCACGGAAGCGCCGGCGCGGGCGTTGCGCTCACAATCGGCTCCGAACGCGGATGGTCTCCGCGGGAACGCGAAATTTTGCGCGCGCGCGGATTCGCCGTCGCGCATTTGGGCGAACGCGTTTTGCGCGTCGAAACCGCCGTTGCCGTCGCGCTCGCCGTCGCCCTCGCCCGTCTCGATTTTTGGACGCCGCACCGCGTGCTTCGCGCCGAGCGTTGAACCGCCGCGACGCGCGCGGGAACGCCTAATTTCTCGCTTTACGCCGGGAACGCCAAAGAGTGAAATGTTCCCTTTCAATTTTTTCGTTATGACGTCTTCCGAAATCCGCCAGTCTTTTCTCGATTTTTTCAAATCGAAGAATCACAAAATCGTGCCCTCGTCCAGCCTGCTTCCGGACTCGCCGAACCTGCTTTTCACGAACGCGGGAATGAATCAGTTCGTGCCGATTTTCCTCGGGCAAATTCCGTGCCCGTATCCGACGCATCGCGCCGCCGACACGCAAAAATGCATCCGCGCCGGCGGCAAACACAACGACCTCGAAGACGTCGGCATGGACACGTATCACCACACGTTTTTCGAGATGCTCGGGAATTGGTCCTACGGCGATTATTTCAAAAAAGAAGCGATTTCGTGGGCGTGGGAGCTCATCACCGAAGTTTGGAAATTCCCGAAAGAACGCCTTTACGCGACCGTTTATTGCCCGGACAAATCCAAGGGCGATCCCGCCGCGTTTGACCAAGAAGCCTACGACGCGTGGGCAAAACTTTTTCTCGCCGCCGGGCTCGACCCGAAAACACACATCGTCAACGGCAACAAAAAAGACAATTTCTGGATGATGGGCGACACCGGACCGTGCGGACCGTGCTCGGAAATCCACATGGATCTTACGCCGAAAGGCGACACCGCGGGAACGCTCGTCAACAAAGGCTCGCCGCTGTGCATCGAAATCTGGAATCTCGTGTTCATGGAATTCAACGCGAATCCGGACGGCTCGTTCTCGCCGCTTCCCGCGAAAAACGTGGACACCGGCATGGGCTTCGAACGCGCAACGAGCATCATTCAGTGCACGAAAAATTTCACCGATTTTTCCGGAATCATTTCCAACTACGAAACGGACGTCTTCGCGCCGATTTTCCGCGAAATCGAAAAACTCTCCGGCAAAAAATATTGCTCCACCTTGCCCGCCGCGGGAACGCAAGGCGCCACCGAACAGGAAAAAACCGACATCGCATTTCGCGTTATCGCCGACCACATTCGCACGCTTTCTTTCGCCGTCGCCGACGGGATCAATCCCGGCAACAGCGATCGCAACTACGTTTTGCGCCGCATTTTGCGCCGCGCCGTGCGCTACGGGCGCACGCTCGGTTTCAAAGAACCGTTTTTCTACAAACTTACCGACGTGCTCGCCGAAACGATGGGCGATGTCTTCCCCGAAATCCGTTCCCGCCTCGGCATCGTGCGCGATACGATTCGCGTCGAAGAAGAAGCGTTTAACAAAACGCTCGACGCCGGACTGACGATTTTTGAAGAAATCATCGCGCTCAAAAACGCCGCAAAAAGTCTGCGCGCGCGCATCACCGACGCCATGCGCCTTTCCGAAGAAGCGATGAAAGCCGGCGGGAACGCCGCCATCGCGCAAGTCGCCGACAACCTCGTCGTTACCATCGCGAAAAACATCGTCTCTTTCGAGCTCCCCGTGAACACCGACCTCTCGCGCCGCATTTTCACGCGCTCCGACACCAAAGCGCTCTACACGACCGCACACGCGCTCGTCGCCGCGCCCGAAGACAAAGACACGCTCGCGAATTTCCGCGGCACGCTCGCAAACTTCCTTTCCGTTTCCGCCGAGCTCGCCGACGTTTTCAACGGCGAAGCCGCTTTCCTACTTTACGACACTTACGGATTCCCGCTCGACCTCACCGACCTTATGGCGCGGGAACGCGGTTATTCCGTGGACGAAAAAGCGTTCGACACGCTCATGACCGAACAGCGGGAACGCGCTCGCGCCGCGCAGAAAAAGCAAATCGTCGCCCTTTCCGAAATCGAAACCAAGGAGCCCACGCAGTTCCTCGGCTACGAAACGCTTTCCGCCGAAGCCACAATTCTCGAAATCGTGGACAGCAAAGGCAAACTCGCCGTTGTGCTCGACCGCACGCCCTGCTACGCAGAAATGGGCGGGCAAATCGGCGACGCGGGAACGCTTTCCGCGCGCGGAAAAGCATGGAAAATCCTCGACACGCGCAAGAGCGGGAACGTGTTTCTCCACTTCATCGAGGGCGACGAGCCGCCGCCCGTCGGCGCAAAAGCCGCAATCGTCGTCGATGAAAAACGCCGCCGCGCCGTCGAACGCAACCACACCGCAACGCACCTTTTGCACTACGCGTTGCATCGCGTCGTCGGGAAAGACGTTGCGCAAAAAGGCTCTTTCGTTTCCGACGAAAAACTCACGTTCGACTTCAACTCCGCGGCGCTCACGCCCGCGCAAGTCGCAGAAATCGAGCAAACCGTCAACGAGCTCATCCTCGCCGATTCCGCCGTTTCGTGGACGGAAATTCCGCACGAACAGGCAAAAGAAAACGCAGACATCATGCAGTTTTTCGGCGACAAATACGGCGACGTTGTCCGCGTCGTTCAAGTCGGCGGGAACGCTCGCGCGCTCGACGGCTATTCGATGGAACTTTGCGGCGGCACGCACGTGCGCGCGACCGGCGAGCTCGGGCTGTTTCGCATCGTCGCCGAAAGCGCAATCGCCGCAGGCGTGCGCCGAATCGAGGCGCTCACGGGAATGGCTGCCTACGCGCACGGCGTCGAAGAAACGCGTCTGCTGAAAAAACTTTCCGAAAAAACAAAAACGCCCGTCGCCGATTTGCTGAAAAAATTCGAGACGCTCGCGGAAGAAAAATCCGCACTCGAAAAACAGCTCGCCGCCGTGCGCCAAAAAGAGCTCGCGCAACTCGCCAACACACTCGCGGAAACGGCAAAAGACATCGACGCGACACGGCGCGTGGCGGCTGTCGTTCCCGCCGCGGGAACGCCGAACGACCTGCGCGAAATCGCGTCGCAACTCGTGAAAAAACTCGGCGAAAACGGCGTCGTCATTCTCGGCGCGGCATTCGGCGAAACCTCGGTCTCCGTCGTCGCGGCTTGCGCTCCCGGCGCAGTCAAGGCGGGAACCGCCGCCGGAAAACTCGTCTCCGAAATCTGTGGAAAACTCGGCGGAAAAGGCGGCGGAAAACCGGACTTCGCCATGGGCGGAGGAAAAGACGCCGCGAAACTCGCCGAAGTCTTCGCCGCGCTCTGACACGGGCGGGAACGCCCTTTACAAAGAATCGCCCGCAAAGCCTTTATTGAAGCGGCTTTGCGGGCGATTCGCGTATTAAAATTGTGGAGACAATCAGAAGCTAACTTTTCGCACGGTTAAAGGATTTATTTTTTCATTACAAAAAAATTACAAAAAGTCTTGCAAGGACGTAAGCGGGCGCATACTGTCGCGGTATGGCAGAAAAGCGCGTAAAAGTAGGGATTGAGTTTTCGCACGTTCCCGCGGTAAAGAGCGGGCGCGGCTGGCTCGGATTAGAGAAAGGGAAAACCGCAAGCGTTCGATTCAGCAAGACGCACGGCAAACTGCAACTCATTGAAAAGCTTGCGGACGGCAAGGAACGCCGCACGCTCTACCGTGTAGAAGATTACGCGCTTGCGAATGAGACGGCACGCAACGCGAACCGAATCGGCGCGCAATCGGGCACGGGATTCGGAGCTTTGCGCAAGGAAGAAGAAGCCGCATTGAAGATTTGGCGGGCATTCGTTCACGAAGAAACGGCGCACGGCAAGCCGCCGCGCAAACTGGACGACATTATGCGGGAAATCGTCGAAAAGGAACGCGAGCAAGCGGAAACGCCGCGCTTTGCTGACGTTGCCTTTCAGTTTTTGGAATACAAGGAACGCCGTGGCGCGTGGAGTGAAAACGTTCGTGCACGGCATTTCAAACAGGTTGCCGTTTTGTCGAAAACGCCCGCATTGACGGACGAAGCGGGCGAAAGCAAGCACCTTTCGGAAATCTCGATTACGGACGCAGAAACGGCGATTGAGCAAAGCGTTTCCCCTCGGCGCAAGTCTGCGACGATTTCGGACGCGACGCGCGCGCACTGGCAAAAGACGCTGAAAGAAATTTTTGCGTGGTGGTTTGATTCGGCGAACGCAGACCGCCCGCAAGCCTTGCAATTGAAAAACCCGCTCCGTTCCTATGAAATCGCCTCCGTGAAAAACTTAGAAGAACCCGAAACGATGAGCGTTTCAGATTCTCGCAAACTGCTTTCGGAGCTATGGGAACACGATATTTCCGCCGTTCCCGCCGTTGCCGTTCAAATGTTTTGCGGCGTGCGCAATGCCGAATGCGCCCGTTTGAAGTGGAAAGACTTACGGCGGGAAGCCTCAATGCTCTATTTGGCGAAAGCTATCACGAAAACAACGCAAGCGCGCAATGTTCCTATTCCTGCGAATCTCGCCGCGTGGTTGGACGCTTACGCCGCCCGCGTCGGCGTTCCCGCGCCCGATTCTTATATTATCGGCGGCGTTCGTGAGAAATCGACGCTCCCGCAAAACATACGGGAACGGCGGCGGCTTGCGTTCATTCAGCACGCAATCGAACGCGCCGCAAAGCGCGCGAACATTTACAAACCGCAAAACGCATTTCGGCACACGGCTATTTCCGCGATGTGCGTTTTGAGTAATGAGTTTTTGGCGGCGCAATGGGCAGGACACGACAGGAAAATACAAGGCGAGTTTTACAAAGCCGCAATGAGCAAACAGGAAGCGCAAGATTATTTCGGTATTATGCCGCCGCAGGGCGATGGGAAAGCGGTTGCGTTTTCGCGGGAACGCGCCGCCGCGGGAACGAACGACGGCACGGGAACGGACGAAGCCGCCGCGCTCTAATCCGACCGCCCGCTTTTTCTTTGCTGAAACATTCCCGCCGCGTTCCAAGCGCGAGCGGGATTTCTTTTTGTCCGCTTCTATCTGCTTTGCTTCCCCGCCGCCCCCGTCGATGTTTTCGGCGTTCCTCTCTCCCTGCTTTTCCTGCGACAGAAACACACCAAGGGCGCGGGCGCGGGTAAGGAATCTTTTTTTAATGCCTCGCCGCGGTCGGAGTGGCTCGCACCGACGGACTTTTTCGAGCGTTCAATTTATTTTTTCAAATACACACTTTCATTTTTTCCTTACGGATTTTCCATTTTTACCTCTCAACCTCTCATTGAAAGGGTAGAGAGTAGATAAATAAAGGGATTGATAGCGGAGAGGTAAAAAATTTCCGCCTCTCCGCACCTCTCAACCTCTCCGCCGCTCGCTTGCGTCCCCGCCGCCTTATTTCTGCCGATTTTTATTCAGCAAAAGAAAAAGGGAAAGCCGCCCTGCGCGTGCTTGCGCCGCGCCCGCAGACGTTCCCGCGCAAAAGGAAAGCGACGGGAAGCCGCAAAAGCTCCCCGCCGCTCACGAAAGAAGAAATCCGCTCGAAAGCTTGCGATTATTTCGCCGCAGGATTTCCGCGAGCGTGTTTTTTCGCCGTTCCCGCGCCTTTCCCTGCCGCGAAAGCCTCGGCAAGCCGCACCGCCTCGTTGTTTAGC
>CAVEBA010000026.1:4024-15137 GCA_963613695.1 Sphaerochaetaceae bacterium | reverse complement strand
ATTTCCTTTCGCAAAAATGTTTTTTTCATATAATTTTGCGAGTAGAAAAACACGCAACAATACTCCCGAACGAAAGGAATCTTCACAATGAAAAATATTCTCGCATGTATCGACGGATCCGCTTACGGACAGGTTTGCACGCAATATGCGGTGTGGCTTTCCGGGCATCTTGACGCGAAGGTGACGGCGCTTTACGTCTCTGAGCTTTGGCAGTATGAAACGCCGCTGATTGCCGACTTCGGCGGCACGCTCGGCACGCAGCCTTATCTCGGGCTGACGGCGCAGTTGCGCGAAATCGAAAACGACAAGGCGCGCGTTATCGGCGAATACGTGAAAAAACAGTTTACGGACGCCGGGCTCGGCGGGAACGTGGAATTCGAACACCGCTCCGGGCTTCTCGTGGACTGCATCGACGAGTTTGAAAATCAGCGCGGCGACATTGATTTCATCGTGTTGGGCAAGCGCGGCGAAAACGCGAATTTCGCGAAAGGTCAGCTCGGCTCTAACATGGAGCGCGTCATTCGCGCGTCCAAGTTGCCGTGCTTTGTCGCGAACCGAAAATTCATCGAACAGAAAAAAATTCTTCTCGCTTACGACGGAAGCCCGAGCGCGACGAAAGCTCTGAATTGGCTTGCGCGCACGAAGGCGTTCCCGCAGTGCGAAATCCACGTTGTCAGCGTCGGAAAACCCGGCGCGGAAGCGGATGCGTCCAAGTTGCTCATCGAGGCGGAATCCGTTTTTCAAGGTTCCGACAAGAAACCGGTTTGCCAAGCGCTTTCCGGCGCGCCGGGCGAAGCGATTGAGCGCTACGTTGTCGAAAACGAAGTAACGGCGTTGCTCATGGGCGCTTACGGGCATTCCCGCATTCGCCAGTTCATCATCGGAAGCACGACGAGCGAGCTTGTCCGCCGTTGCCTCGTTCCCGTGGTGATGTTCCGATGACCGAAGCGTCATCTTCTGCGACCGCTCCGTTGCTCGCCGTCGAAAATCTCCGCGTGGAATTTCGTTCCCGCGGGAACGTTTTCGAGGCGGTGCGGGGCGTTTCTTTTTTATTGGAAAAAGGAGAAATTCTCGCGGTTGTAGGCGAGAGCGGGAGCGGGAAATCCGTCACGTCGCAAGCGTTGGCGGGGCTTCTTCCCGAGCCGCCGCTTTGTCGCGTGAGCGGGAGCGTGAAATTGCGCGGGCGGGAAATTCTCGGCTTGCCGGAACGCGAATTGCGAAAAATTCGCGGGCGCGAAATTGCTTACGTTTTTCAGGATCCGCTCAGCTCGCTGAATCCGGTTTACACGGTGGGCGCGCAAATTGAAGAAGCGCTGCGTTTTCACGTTCCCGCGGCGGCGACTGCGCGTGCGCGGCGGGAACGCGTGCGCGAGGCGCTTTTCGCCGTCGGCGTCGATCCCGCGCTCGCAAACGAATATCCGCACCGTTTTTCCGGAGGTATGCAACAGCGCGTGATGATTGCGATGGCTCTCGCCTGCGAACCGAAAATTCTTGTCGCGGACGAACCGACGACGGCGCTCGACGTTACCGTGCAGAAGCAAATTATGGAGCTTCTGCTTTCCGTGCGGGAACGTTTCGGCATGAGCGTGTTGCTCATCACGCACAATTTCGGGCTGGTCGCGCAGGTCGCCGATCGCGCGGTCGTGCTTTATCACGGAGAAAAAGTCGAGGAAGGGCGCGCGGGCGAGGTGATTTCGCATCCCGTTCACCCGTACACGCGCGGGTTGCTCGCGTGCGTGCCGCGGCTGAAAGTGCGTTGAGCGAACGTTATTTCGCCGTTTTTTTCAAAAGCTCGGCGCAACCGTTTTCGATGATGTCGAGTGCGCGCTCAAAATCTTTTTCTCCGCCGTAATACGGATCGGGAACGTAGCCGATGTCCGCAAATTCTCCGGTGCAAAAATCCGCGAAACGGCGAATTTTCGCGAGATCCGTTCCCGCGGGAGCGCGGTCGAGAATGTCGCGAAAATTTTCGTTGTCCATCGCGAGAATGAGATCGAAATCGGCGTAATCGGCGGCGCACAGTTGGCGCGCGCGATGCGTAAAACGGTAGCCTCGACGCGTTCCCGCCGCCCGCATTCGCGCATCGGGAAGTTGCCCGATGTGCCAATCGCCCGTGCCGCAGGAATCGCACGCGAGCGTTCCCGCGAGCGCGTTTTTTTCAATCATGGCGGCAAATACTCCGTTCGCCGCCGGGGAGCGGCAAATGTTTCCGAGGCACACGAACAAGATTTTCATGCGCACAGACTAAGGGCGGATTTCGCAGGACGAAAGCCAAAACACTCCGTTCCCGCAACGCTCAAAAACCCGCCCGTGGGAAGAATATGTTTATTTTTCGGCGAAAAATCGACATATCCGAGAAATATGTTTATCGCGTAAACATATTTTCCGAAGAAGTTGCTCGCGGGAACGCAGCGTGAAGGCGTTCGACCACGGGAACGTCCGCCGGCGCCCAATCGAGCGCGTCGAGTTCGTCGGGTGCGAGCCAGCGCGCGTCCGCGTGTTCCCGCAAAACGAATTGCGCCTCCGCGTTTGCGGGAACGCACAAAAATGCGTCCAAGACGATGGCGAAATCCGCGTATTCGTGTTCGACGGCGATGAGTTTTCTTTTTGCGACGACGGGGAAATCCATTTCTTCGCGCATTTCGCGAACGAGCGCGACTTCGGGCGTTTCGCCCGCTTCGACTTTCCCGCCGGGGAATTCCCATTTGTGCGCGGCTTCCGGATTTTTCGCGTTCCCGCGTTTCGCGCAGAGAATTTTTCCGTCGTTTCTCACGACGACTGCCGCCGCTACACGGATTTTCTTTTTCATGAAAAAAAGATAGCTCGAACGGCGTTCCCGCGCGAATTTTTTCTCCCGAGAAAATTTTCTCGGAAAGCGCGCGCGGCGGGCGCACACTATGCGACATGAATACATGCGAGAGCAACGGAACGGAACAGGGCGCAACGGCGGCGGGAACGAGCATCGTTTCCGCGGTGGACGCGCTGATTGCGGGCGTGCATCGGCGTCCGAGCTGGGACGAATATTTTATGGCGGCGACCGTGCTCATCAGCATGCGCTCGGCGTGCGACCGCCTGCACGTCGGCTGTCTCGTCGTTTCTTCGGGCGAGCATCCGAATCGCATTATCGCGGCGGGCTACAACGGATTTTTGCCCGGCGTTCCGCATCATTCCTGCGTGCGCGACGGGCACGAACAGGCGACCGTTCACGCTGAGCAAAACGCCGTTGCCGATGCCGCCAAGCGCGGTGTGAGTCTCATGGGCGCCACGGTTTACGTCACGCATTTTCCGTGCGTCAATTGTGCGAAAGTGCTCGCCGCCGCCGGCGTGAGCGCAATCAAATATCTGCACGATTACCACGACGACGAGTTGGTGCGTCCGCTTTTGGAGTCGGCGGGAATCACGATTGAGCGTCTTGATTTTTGAGGGCTTGCGAGCGTTCCCGCGACGGAAATTTTTATTTTTTTTTGAAAAATTATGGCGAAGCCGACCGGCAATATTTACGAGGAGGTTTGCGGGCATTTTTTGGTCGCGCGGCTGAGCGTGCGCGGAATTTTTGAGCGTTCGGTCGTTTGGATTTATCGTTTTTCGGAAAAAGACGGCGCGAGCGGGCTGATTCTGAATCGTCCGCTCGGGAAAACTCTTTCATCGTGTTCGCCGGTGTTTGCGGGAACGGCGGAGGGGAGCGTTCCCATGTTTGACGGCGGACCGGTGGACAAGCAGCGGCTGTGTTTTGTCGTGCGTTCTTTTTCGGATTTTCGCGTGCATCATTCCGTGCGCGTCGGCGCAACGCTTGAAGATGTGCACGACAGAATTTTCAATCCGGGCGTGCGCGTATACGGATTTGTCGGGCGCGCCGAATGGAGTAGCGGACAACTGGAAAACGAGCTTTCCGCCGGCGCGTGGATGCGCGTGCGCATGGACGCGAACGCGTGGAACGCCGGCGGTAGCGAGGATTTTTGGCGGAGCATGGTCGCGAAACTTCGTCGGCGTCCCGAAGCCGCGCTGATGCTTCGCGCTCCCGAAAATCTCGACGACAATTGATTTTTCACGACGTTCCCGCGCGCGCAAAAAAAGCGTCCCCGCGGGAACGGGAACGCTTTTTTTTCGGAGTTCGGGCAAATGTTTAGCCCTCGACTTTGATTTTCAGCCCGGGTGCATCGCCTTTGGGTTTGGAAAATTTCACCGTCTGTCCGTCGGCGATTTTTCCCTCGATGATTTCCTTCGCGAGCGGAGTTTCGATTTCCTTTTGAATGAATCGCCGCAACGGACGCGCGCCGTAGACGGGATCGTAGCCGTTTTCCGCAATCCATTCGTGCGCGGATTTGTCGAGCGTTACCGTGATGCGGTGTTCTTCGAGCCGGCGATTCAGCGAGGCAATCAGCAAATCGACAATCGCGGAAATCTGTTTCAGCCCGAGCGGACGGAACAGCACGATGTCGTCGATTCGGTTCAGAAATTCCGGACGAAATCCGGCGCGCAATTCCGCCATAACCTGCTCGCGCACGGAGTCGGGAATCGTATCGTTTTTCACGCCCTCGACGAGGAAACGCGAACCGATGTTCGACGTGAGAATGAACACGGCGTTGCGACAATCGACTGTGCGACCTTGCCCGTCGGTGAGCCGTCCGTCGTCCAAAATTTGCAAAAGAATATTGAACACGTCCGGGTGCGCTTTTTCGATTTCATCGAGCAAAACGACGGAGTAGGGCTTGCGGCGAATCGCTTCCGTGAGCTGTCCGCCTTCTTCGAATCCGACGTAGCCCGGAGGCGCGCCGACGAGCCGCGAGACCGTGTGTTTTTCCATGTATTCGGACATGTCGATGCGAATCATCGCGTCCTCGCTGTCGAAAAGTTGCCGTGCGAGCGATTTCGCGAGCTCCGTTTTCCCCACGCCCGTGGGACCGAGGAAAAGGAACGAGCCGACCGGACGCCGCGGATCTTGCACGCCCGCGCGGGAACGCAGAATCGCTTCCGAGACGAGCCGCACGGGTTCTTCCTGCCCGACGACCTGTTTTTCCAACTCGCTTTGCAGACCGAGCAGTTTGCGCTTTTCGCCCTCGAGCAGTTTCGTCGCGGGAATGCCTGTCCAGCGCGCAACGACTTCTGCGATTTCGTCGGGCGAAACGGTTTCGCGGAAAAGTTTTTCGTTCCCGCCGGATTTTTCTTCGGCGATTTTTTCGATGCGTTTCAGTTCTTCCTGCAGTTGCGGAATTTTGCCGTAGCGCAGTTCGCTTGCCTTGCCGAGATCGCCTTTGCGCTCGGCGAGTTCGGCATCGCGGCGCGCGGTTTCGAGTTCGGCGCGAAGTTTTTGCACTTTGCCGACGCTTTCCTTTTCCGTTTCCCAGCGGGCACGGAGCGCGGAGGCTTCGGAACGCGCATCGGCGAGTTCCCGCCGCAACGCTTCGAGCCGGAGCTTCGACGCTTCGTCGGTTTCTTTTTTCAACGCGGTTTCTTCGATTTCGAGCTGCATGACGCGGCGCGAGAGCGAATCGAGTTCTTCCGGCATCGAATCCATTTCCGTGCGGATTTGCGCGCAAGCTTCATCGACGAGGTCGATCGCCTTGTCGGGCAGAAAACGGTCGGAAATATAGCGATTTGAAAGCACGGCGGCTTCGACGATTGCGCTGTCCATAATGCGCACGCCGTGGTGCACTTCGAAGCGTTCCCGCAGACCGCGCAGAATCGAAATCGTGTCTTCGACGCTCGGCGGTTCGACGAGCACGCTTTGGAAACGGCGTTCGAGCGCGGCGTCTTTTTCGATGTATTTGCGATGTTCTTCGAGCGTGGTCGCGCCGATGCAGTGCAGCTCGCCGCGCGCGAGCATCGGCTTGAGCATGTTGCCCGCGTCCATTGCACCGTCGGTTTTTCCCGCGCCGACGAGCGTGTGCAATTCGTCGATGAAAAGCAGAATTCGTCCCTCGGATTTTTTGATTTCCGTGAGCACGGCTTTGAGCCGTTCTTCAAATTCGCCGCGATATTTCGCTCCCGCGAGCAGTGCGCCCATGTCGAGCGAAAACACGGTTTTGTCGCGCAATCCCTCGGGAACGTCGCCGCGCACGATACGTTGCGCAAGTCCTTCGACGATTGCCGTTTTGCCGACGCCCGGCTCACCGATGAGCACGGGATTATTTTTTGTTTTGCGGGAAAGAATCCGAATCACGCGGCGGATTTCTTCGTCGCGCCCGATCACGGGATCGAGTTTGCCTTTGCGCGCGAGATCGACCAAATCGACGCCGTATTTGCCCAGCGCATCGTAAGTCGCTTCCGGGTTGTCCGTCGTAACGCGTTGATTTCCGCGCAAGGCTTTAAGCGCTTTGAGCACGTTTTCCCGCGAGATGTCGAACGCGGAAAAAACCTGCTTCATTTCCGGCGCGGCGGCGATGAGCCCGAGGAACAAATGTTCCGTCGAAACAAAATCGTCGCCGAGCGCGCGCGCTTCGTCGAGCGCTTTTCCCAAAACTTGCCGCACGGTTCCCGAGGCGGCGCCTTCCTGCACGTTCCCGCCGCCGCTGACGCGCGGGAGCCGGTCGATTTCTCGTTCGACGTTTTCGCGAAATCCCGTTGCGTCGATTTTCATTTTCGCGAGCAACGCGGGAACGATTCCGCCTTCCTGCGCGAGCAACGCGGCGAGCATGTGCCACGTTTCGAGCATCGGGTTCCCGTGCTCGGTCATAATTGCCTGAGCGCTTTGGAGCGCTTCACGGCTTTTTTCTGTAAATTTGTTAAAATCCATAGTGCCCGTGTATATTGCACCGCGCGTGCCAAAATTCGCGAAACGCTTTGCGCCTTGCGGCGGCGAGCGCGCTTTGTTTGAATGAGCGGAAATATGAGCAACACCACTTCTTTGCAGATTCGAATGAAGAAACTCGTTCCCGCCGCCGTTGTTCCCGCGTATGCAAAACCGGGCGATGCGGGAATGGATCTTACGGCGACATCGGTCGAGTTTGACGCGGCGACGCGCAAGCTCAAAGTCGGTTTCGGCTTGGCGATGGAAATTCCGGCGGGGCACGTCGGGTTGCTGTTCCCGCGCAGTTCCGTGCACAAAACGGGGCTGGTGATGTCGAATTGCGTCGGCGTAATCGATTCGGGTTATCGCGGCGAAGTTTGCTCGATTTTTTACGTTCCCGAGGGCGCGAAACCGTATGCCGTCGGCGATCGTTGCGCACAGCTCATCGTGATGCCGTTCCCGCAAGTCGCCGCCGTCGAGGCGGACGAGCTTTCCGGCACGGAGCGCGGCGCGGGCGGGTTCGGTTCCACCGGCGCCTGATTCGCGGGAACGCAAAAAAACACGCGAAGACGATGGCTATCGAGGCAAAATACAGTCGCGAATGGCGCAGTCGCATGGGCATCATTCTGCTGTTGCTCGTCGGTAGCGCAGGGTGGTTTTTTTACGACGGACTCGTCGCCTATCCGAAATACAACGAAGGCGCCGCCGCTTACGCGCAACTCACGGAAACGGCGCGGGAAGAAGGTCTCTCCGAAGCCGAAGCGGAAAAAGAAGCCGCCGCACGCTGGGAAAAATGCGCGGCAGATTTTTCCGGCGATCCGCAGGAGCCGCCGAAACACGCGAAAAACGTCGAGCAGCAGATTCATTTCGGAATCGGGCTGGCGATTGTCGCGCTCGTTTTTCTCGCATGGGTTTTGCGCGAAATGCGCCGCGTAATTCGCGCCGATGACGAAACGTTTGACGGTCTGACGACCGCGTTCCCGCCGTTCAACGGGAGCGTGCGCGTGCGTTTTTCCTCCGTTTTCGGAATCGATCGCCGCAAGTGGAAAAACAAGGGAATCGCCTACGTTCATTACAAGGACGAGCGCGGGCGCCGGTGCCGCGTCATTATCGATGACTACAAATACGCGGGGTCGGAAGCGATTCTCGACGCGTGCGAGCGCGTAATCGAGGCGAAAAAAGAAAACGGTTCGCGGCAATAACGCGGAGAATTTTTATGCTCGAATACAACGGAGTTCTTCTCATCGACAAACCGAGCGGGTGGACGTCGCACGACGTTGTCGCGAAACTGCGCGGCATTTTGCACACGCGCCGAGTGGGGCACGCGGGAACGCTCGATCCGCTCGCGACCGGACTGCTCGTCGTGCTCGTCGGGAACGCGTGCAAGGCTTCGCAATATCTGATGAGTCAGGGAAAAATTTACGAAGGCGCGTTTCGGCTCGGGCGCGTGACGAATACGCAGGATTCCGACGGCGAAATCATGGAGGAAAATCCCGTTCCCGCGGAAATTACTCCGGAAAAAATCGCCGACGCCATGCACGCGATGCTCGGTGACCAATACCAGACGCCGCCGATGTTTTCCGCGATAAAAATTAACGGACAGCCGCTTTACAAAATGGCGCGGAAAGGGCAGGAAACCGAACGCGAGCCGCGCTTCATTCGCATTTCCGCTTTCGATTTGCTCGAAGCAAATTTGCCCGAAGTGCGTTTCCGCGTCGAATGTACAAAGGGAACTTACGTGCGCACGCTCGCGCACGATCTCGGGCGCCGACTTGGTCCGGGCGCGTCGCTCACGGCGTTGCGCCGCATCGCTTCCGGCGACCACGACGTTGCCGATGCGACCACGCTCGATGCGCTTCAAACGATGAGCCCGGAGGAAATTTCCGCCCGCCTCATCGACGTGCGCACGTGCGTGCCGTCGCACGCGCTCTGAATTTTTTTGAAACGGGAACGCGCGGCGTATGAATTTTGCGGAATCGTTCAGTCTCGGAATTGCGCTGGCGGTAGACGCGTCCGCCGCGGCGTTTTCGTGCGGACTTTCGGCGCGGACGCATCGTCTGAGCTGTCCGCTGAAACTCGCCGTCGTCGCGGGAACGTTTCAAGGCGCGATGCCGATTGCGGGATTTTTCGCGGCGGAAAGCGTTGTCGGATTCATCGGCGAATGGGCACCGCGAATCGCGTTCGCCGTCTTTCTCATTCTCGGCACGATTTTCATTCGCAACGCGTGGTTCGAGCAAGAAAAAGGCGTGTGCTCCGGTTGCAAACGTTGCGTGGCGGATACGTGGAAAGGGCTGTTCGCGCTCGGCATCGCGACAAGTATCGATGCGCTCGCCGTGGGCGCCGGAATCGCTTGCGCCGCAGGCTCCGCATCGCACGCGGGAACGCTCGCGCCGTCGCTCGGCGAAAAAATTTTCGTTCCCGCCGCAATCATCGCGGGAACGACATTTCTCTGCGTGTTTTCCGCATTTCACGCGGCGCGAATTTTCCGCCGTCTTCCCGTGAAACTTCTCGGCACCCTCGCGGGACTAATCCTCGTCGCCCTCGGCTTCCGCGCGCTCTTCGCGTAATTTTTTCGCGTTCCCGCGGGGACGTTTTTTTTAGGAACGGAAGAAAAATTCTTCTTTTCCTTTCGGGGCTTCGCGGTTAGAAAACTTCTAATTCTTAATTCCTAATTCCTAATTTTTAATTTTTAATTTTTAATTTCAGATTTCCAATGAGCATCGAAAATCCGCAAAGTAGCATTGTTCTCCTATCCGGCGGGCTGGATTCCGCGACGCTTCTCGCGAAGCTCGTTGCCGAAAATCGCCGTGTGCTTGCGCTCGGCGTGAATTACGGTCAGCGCCATTCCCGCGAGATTGAGGCGGCGCGCGCGATTGCCGCGCATTACGGCGTCGAATATCGGCTCGCGGATTTGCGCGCCGTTTCCGCGTTTTTCGGGAAAAACAGTCTGACGGACGCGAGCGTTCCCGTGTACGAGGGCGCCTACAACGAAGCGGGCATGAAAACGACCGTCGTTCCCGCGAGAAATTTGTTGCTGGTTTCGCTCGCGACTTCGTGGGCGATTGCGGAAAAGTGCGATACGGTCGCTTACGCCGCGCACGGCGGCGATCACGCGATTTATCCCGATTGTCGCGAGGAATTTGCGGAAAAACTCGACGCCGTCGTTCGCATTTCCGATTGGCATCCGGTGCGTTTGGAGCGTCCGTTTGTCGGCATGAGCAAGGCGGAAATCGTTGCGCTCGGTGCGCGGCTTGGCGTGCCGTTTGCGCTGACGTGGTCGTGCTACAACGGCGGCGAACGGCATTGCGGGAAGTGTTCGACTTGCGTCGAACGCGCCGCCGCATTTCGCGAAGCCGGCGTTCCCGACCCGACGCTCTACGCCGCGTGAGCGCGTTCCCGCGAGGTCTCGAAAGCAAGTGCGATGAGCCCGGATTTTTTCGAAATTTTTTGGATAAAAAAAGCGGCGCGCGCGGCAGGCGTTCCCGCGGGAACGTCCGCAGAAATTTTGCTCGAACGCGTTCGCGCCGATGTCGAAACGCTCAGCAATCTTTTTACGACGGAGCGTCCGGAAAACGGGCGTTTCCGCGATTACATGAGCGATCCGAAATTGCTCGCCGCCTACGGACTTTTCTTTTTCCCGCAAAGTTTTGCGCGGGCAAATTTCGCGTTGCGGCGGCTTTTCGGGCTTTACGAACGCACGCCGAAAAATTCCGCTGCGCCGTTGCGCGTGCTCGATCTCGGGAGCGGCGCCGCGCCTTGCGGATTTGCGGCGGCGGGAACGTTGCGGGAAATTTTTCCGGAAAGAAAAATCGTGCTCACGGCGCTCGACCGTTCCCGCGATGCGCTCGCGGCGGCGAAAGAAATCGCGGAAACGCTTCACGACGAAAGTTTTTCCGTCGAAACCGTTCCCGCGGATTTGCGCAAGCTCGTTCCCGCGAAGTCCGCGTTGCCGCCGCAGGATTTGATTTTGCTCGGCTGGAGTTTGAATGAAGCCGTTCCCGCGCCGGAGGACGCCGCGCCGTTTCTCAAAAATCTTGCGCCGTTGCTCGCTGCGGACGGCGCGCTTGTCGTGCTCGAACCCGCGCTGAAAATTACCGCCGAGCGCCTGCAACGCGCGAGCGATGCGTTCGCGCTTGCGCCCGGTTCGCCGTTTTTCCGTCTCGCGCCCGAGCTCGGCGCGCACGCGTGTCCGCTGTTGCGCGAGGGCGTTTTTTGGAATCACGAAGTGCGCGAATGGACGCCGCCGGGAACGCTCGAATTTTTGAATCGCACGCTCTTTCGCGAAATTTCCGCGCTCAAATTTTCGTGGTGCGCATTGGGCAAAACGCCCGGGAAAAAATTCGTTGTTCCCGCCGGCGCAACGGAAATTTTGCGCCTTGTTTCTCC
>CAVEBA010000026.1:0-4014 GCA_963613695.1 Sphaerochaetaceae bacterium | reverse complement strand
CGGCGTGAATCCGCGCGGAGAAAAACTTTCCGTCGAAATTCCGGTGCGCGGGATTTCGAAAAACGAAGCAAAAAAAATCGCCGCGCGCTACGAACGCGGCGACATCGCGGTGCTCGCGGGAACGCTTCGCGCGCTCGGCGGGAACGCGCATTTTCGCTTCGAGGGCGAAATGTTTCCGCTCGCGTAAAAAATTTTCGCGCAAAAAAAGCGTTCCCGCAGAAATCACGGGAACGCTTTTTCTTGAATTAGAAATGAGGAATTAGAAAAGCTTATAGCTTAAAGATTAAGGACGCCTTCCTAATTCCTAATTTTTCATTCCTAATTTTCTTTGCGGGAACGCTCAGAGCGAGGCGACGAGCGCGTTCATCGCGTCCATCTGTTCCTCGATGCATTCGACGAGGCGGAACTGCGTGCGGCAGCGGTCGAGATTGTGCTCGGGGCGCGTTGTCTTGAAGTAAAGATCGCCGTCGAGGTAATCCGTGAGGAAGCGAATGCCGCATTCGAGCGTGAGCAGTTTTCCCGAGAACGGGAGCAGCTCGCGTTCCTTGGCGTTGAGAAAATCGCCGGCGGAGCTGATGTAGCCTTTTGCGAGCGCTTCGAAGAATTTGAACTGCATCGCGACTTTTGAGAGGTCGACTTCGTCTTCCTTTGCGGGCGAAGTCGAGGTGCGCACCATGTCGCCGAAGTCATAAAGCGCGGAGCCCGGCATCGAAGTGTCGAGGTCGATGACGCAAATGCCTTCGAGCGTGTAATCGTCGATGAGCACGTTGTTCAGCTTCGTGTCTTGGTGGGCGATGCGCTCGGGAATTTCGCCTTTTGCCATTGCGTCGAGCACGACGGAGCAATCTTTTTCGCGCGCGAGAATGAAATCGATTTCTTTTTTAACATCGGCGGCGCGGTTTTTAACGTCTGCCGCGAGCGATTTTTGGAACGTTTCAAAACGTTTGCGCGTATTGTGGAAGTCCGGAATCGTCTCGACGAGGCGTCCGCCGGGAATATCGACGAGGAGTTTTTGGAAATTGCCGAAAGCGCGCGCCGCTTGGAACGCCTGTTCGGTGGTTTCGATGACATCGTAGCCGCGGGCGCGTTCGATGAAAATGTAGCAACGCCAGTAGTTGCCCTCGGCGTCCACGAACCAATCCGCGCCGGTCTTGGTCGGAATCAGCGTGAGCGTGCGGCGGGAAGCATCGGGCGCCTTGTGCGCTTTGAGTTTGTCGAACGAATGGCGGCAGATACGCGCGACATTTTCCATGAGCCCTTGCGGGTTTTTGAAAATGTAGGAATTGACGCGCTGAATGATGTAGCGCACGCGCGTTGCACCTTGGTCGAAGACGGCGCAGAAGGTGTCGTTGATGTGTCCGCTCCCGTAGGGGAACGCGTCCACGAAGTCGCCGTAGACGGCGAATTGATCCGCAATTGCGGGAATGTTGTATTTGGAGTCTTTTGTGGAGGACATAAGCCTATTGTAGATAATTTTTTTTACGTTTTTACGGGAATGAAAAACGCCCGCGTTCCCGCGCGGGGAACGGCGGGAAGTTTCCGCTTTATCGGTCGTGAAATCAAGAAAGAACTGCGGCGGGAACGCTTATCGGCGAATGATCCATTCGATTTTCGCCTTTTCGTCGAACGCGCTTAGGGAAAATTCTTCGTCGTTTTCGCAAGCGGAAATCACTTCGCTTTCCTTCATGCGTTCGGATTTGCTTTTGCCCTGATTGTAAAGGGCGACGAGTCGTTTGAACTCGGCGGACGGTTTTTTGCCCATCTTGGAAGTGCGGAAAGTTTTTAAGGAAAAACCTTCGCGCGAGGACTTTTCGCTCACGCTGCCGCGCTGAGCGTCGAGCGCTTCCGACGGCACGAAATCTTTGAGCGCGTCCGCCTTGATTTTGAAAAGCAAAACGTTTTCGCCGCCGACTTCCGCGAACACGGCGGAAAGAATTTTGTATTCGATTTTCCCGCCGAAAGAGGAATCTTCGGAGCCTGCGTTCGGCGAAAATTTCGCGCCGAATGCGGCAAGCTCCGCCGGCGGCATGAGCACGAGAATGCGTCCGCCGGAATCCTTGTTTTTGTTGCCGGTTTCCACGGGAACGACGGCGGCGGGCGCGGCGGAAGTTGCCGTTCCCGCGGAGCCGATGTCGAGCACGAAAGTCTTTACGGTTTTGCCGTAAAAGTCTTTCGCTTTTTTATTCCACGTTTCCGCGGAGGAAACGTCGGCGTTCCCGCCGGCGGACTTTTTTTTCGGCGCGGCGAAAACGGTCGCGGGAACGAACGCCGCGAGCAGGATACAAACGCATGAGAGCAAACGAGTCTTCATTGTTTTTTCGGAGTATTGAGTATTGTTTTTTTTGAGTTTGAGAAAAAAGAAAGTGCGGGAACGGCGGGCGTCATTTCGCGGGAACGGCGGGGGCTTCGGCGACGCTCGCGGGAACGGTATCGGCGGGCGCGTCTTCGCTCCGCAGGAAAATCAGCGCGCACAGGCACAGCACGGGAACGAGAATCGGCAAGCCGTAGCGCAACATGTAGCCGAAGAACGACGGCATTTTCACTTTTTCCGCTTCCGCGATGGATTTTACCATAAAATTCGGACCGTTCCCGATGTAAGTCAGCGCACCGAAAAACACCGAGCCGAGCGATATCGCGACGACGAGAAGATTGTAGGCGTGGTTGGAGGAATCCGTCATCCACGCAACGATGTTCGCCGTTCCCGCCGATGCGGGATCGTTTTCGGCAAGCCCGCGAATCAAATCGAAGAAATTCGCGTAAGTCGGCGTGTTGTCAAGGAAGCCCGAGAGCGAGCCCGCCGCGAAAAAGTATTGCGCCGGGTGCGTGAGCGCAGCGCCGATTTCCGCGCCGTGAGACGTCAGATACGCAAGCGCGGGAACCATCGTAAGAAAAATTCCGAAGAAAAGAAATCCGACTTCGCGAATCGGCTCGAACGAAAAATTATTTTCTTCGTGAATCTTCGGGTGTGTCTTGAAAAACGATGCAACGGCGGCGACAACCATCACGATTTCGCGAATGAAATACGTTTCGATAATTTCCCGCATTGACGGAGAAACTTGCCCGGGCAAAAACACCGCGCAGACGACGACCATCAGGTAAACGATGTTTTTCATTCCGCTCGCGGAAAACGTCATGCGCTCCGCGGAGTGTTCGGCGAGACGCCCGCGCGTTCCCGCCTTGCGAAAACTGCGCACGTCGAGCAGGTAAAACACGCCGAGCAACGCCGCAACGACAAACGCCCACGGCAAACTCGCATGCTCAAACACCCAGAAAAAATCGATCCCGCGCAAATACCCGATATACAGCGGCGGATCGCCGATCGGCGTCAGCGCACCGCCGACATTGGAGACCACGAAAATGAAAAACACGATGTGATGCGCCGAAAGCCGAAATTTATTCATGCGCATCCACGGTCGAATGAGCACCATCGACGCTCCCGTCGTGCCGATAAGATTCGCGAGTAGGGCGCCCATAAGCAGAAAAACTACGTTCTTTTTCGGCGTCGCCTCGCCCTCGATTCGAATGGAAATTCCGCCGGAAATCACGTAAAGCGAACCGACCAGCACGATAAACGAAAGATATTCCTTGAACGAATGCCACACGTCGTGCGCTCCGCCGGGAACGAGCCAAATGTAATACGCGGAAACGATCGCGCCCAACGCAATCGCCACGACAGGATAACGTTTTTCCCAAAAATGCTTCAGCTTCGTTCCCGCGAGCGGCGCAATCGCAATCAGCACCAGCAAGAGCACGAACGGAATCGCCATCCACAATTTCACGGCATCGTGCTTCAGCGCGCTCGCGCTCGCCAATAACTCCAAAATGTTCGTCATCTCCATGACGCGCCCATTCTCACAAAAAAAACAAAAAATGGAAAACGGAAAATGGGGTAGCGGGATGGTGGAGGGTGTAAAAACCGGAGAACTGGTGGACTGGTCAACTGGGTGGCTGGTGAAATCTGATTTTTGCCGACGGCAAAAATGAAGTGAGAACTATTCACTATTTCGTTATTCG
>CAVEBA010000025.1:4909-15196 GCA_963613695.1 Sphaerochaetaceae bacterium | reverse complement strand
AACAGTGAATAGCGAATAATGAAATAGTGAATAGTTCACACCTTCATTTTTGCCGCAGGCAAAAATCACACTTCACCAGTTCTCCAGTTTACCAGCCCACCAGTCATCCGATTTTTTAACTGGAAGTAATAGAAGTTTTTTTTAAGGACGTTTAGTTTTTGGTGGTTGAGACAGGCTTGGTGTTCAATACAACGAATTTTCGCTTTAATATTGTATGTTTCGCCTAAAATGTTGTTATTGAAGCCCATGTTTAAGGAGAATTTGTATCGACCTTTTGAAATCCTTTTGCGCGAGCACGAAGTTTTCCCTGTGGACGAGCATCAGCATTCGTTTTTTGAGGCGGTGTATATAATCTCCGGCGCGGGAACGTTTGAAGTTTTTCGTCCGGCGTCCGGCTCTCGAAAATTCGAATATTCGGCGGGCGGGCTTTTTCTGATCCCGCCGAACACCACCCATTGTTTCAAGATATTGAAGCGAAGCAGATTTTTATTTGTGCGTTTTACCGACCGGTATATTGACGAGAGTATGGACGCCAAGGCGAAGCATGCCCTTTATTTGTCATACAGTTGCACGATTCAGTCCGAGTGCGAATACGATGCCGACACCACGGAGCGCGAGTTGCGCATGCTTCAATACATACAAATGAATATTCACCGTCCGGAGCTTTTGAAAAGCGAGTGGCTGTCGGGGCAGTTCGGTTTGTCCAAGGGGTATATCGGGCGCTATTTCAAATTGCATTTTAACGAAAGTCTTCGGCAATATGTCAGCCGAAACCGCATGAAAAGAGTCGAGTATTTGGTGGCGAACAGCCGCATGGCGGTCAAGGAAATTGCCTACGACATGGGGTTTGCGGATTCGAGCCATCTCGTTAAAAATTTCAAGGAATTCTGCGGGATGTCGCCCATGCAATATCGGCGCAAATGCGATTCGGACAGGAAAGGGAAGCTCTGAGCATGCCGTTAAAATACAATATATTTTGCAAATTATACAATTAAAGGTGTTTGAGGTGTTGTATATGTGATGCTTCCCTTTGCGGGGTATGAGAAATATAAAAAGCATATTGATGCTTGTTTTTCTATCTGCGGGATTGCTTTTGCAGGCGTATGCGAATCCGGCGGAAACGGGAAGCGGCATGAAGTTGAAAAACAAAGTGGCTCTCGTTACGGGAGCGGCGTCGGGCAACGGCAAGGCGATTGCAAGTCTGTTTGCAAAAGAAGGCGCGAAAATCGTAATCGCGGATATAAACGCGGACGGCGCAAACGCTTTCGCCCGAGAGCTTTCCGAGCGCGGGTTCGATGCAATCGCCGTGCATGCGGACGTTACGAAAGAAAACGATGTCCGAAAAATGCTCGATGCGACATTGGCGAAATACGGGCGGCTCGACATTTTGGTGAACAACGCGGGCGTGTTTGACGAACTCATTCCCGTCGGGAACGTGAGCGACGACATCTGGAACAAGGTTATCGCAACCAATCTCACCGCGCCCATGCGTGCGATCCGCGCCGCCATTCCGATTTTCGAACGTCAAGGCGGCGGCGTTATCGTAAACACCGCTTCCATCGCGGGGCTAACCGGCGCGCGTGGCGGAGGTGCGGCGTATGTCGCGTCAAAGCACGGTCTCGTGGGTCTGACAAAAAATGTAGCCTACAATTACAAAGAAAAAAATATCCGTTGCAACGCGGTCGCTCCCGGGCGGGTTGTGACAAACCTTCGGGCAAACAGCGAAAAGTTGCTGGGTTCCAAGAGCGCCCATGACGCCACGATTTCAAAATGGAAAGAAATCGAGGATCAAGTTACTGTGGGATACGCTACCAATCTGCGCAAATGCGTTCCGGAAGAAATCGCCGCTGTCGCGTTGTTCCTCGCCTCGGACGATGCATCGTTTGTAAACGGCGCGATATTCGTAGCCGACGGCGCGTGGACGTGTTATTGATATGGACCGCTCGAAACTTGCAGGGCACGCCGCAATGTTCAGCGCAAACGCCATGTGGGGGCTGATGTCCCCGGTGGCGAAGTTTGCGATGATATGCGCGGCGGTAAGCCCGTTTGCCATAACGTTGCTCAGAGTTTTCGGCGCGGCGGTGCTGTTTTGGGGCGCGTCCTTTTTTCAAAAGCGCGAGCATGTAAGCGGTCGCGACCTGTTCAGACTTTTTTGCGCCTCGATGTTTGCCATACTTCTGAATCAGGGGTGCTTTATTTTCGGAGTCAGCTTGGCGTCGCCCGTGGACGCGTCGATAATAACAACGAGCATGCCGCTGATTGCCTTGGCGCTTTCCGCAATTTTTCTGAAAGAAGCGGTCAGCGTGAAAAAAGTTTTGGGAATCGCGTTCGGCGCGCTCGGCGCAATGATGCTCGTGGCGGGAAGCGTTCCCGCCGACGGGAACGTCAAAGACGGGAGCATTTGGGGCGACCTGTTGGTTTTGTTCGCGCAATTCAGCTATGCGTTTTATATCGTGCGCTATAAAGATTTGGTGGGGAAATATTCGCCGATTACCGTGATGAAATGGATGTTCACGTTTTCGTTTTTGTTCATCGCCCCGTTTTCATACGGACAAATCGTCTCCGCCGAATGGAATATCAGCGCGGAAGTCGTGCTCTCGCTTGTGTTTATCGTTGTCGGCGGAACGTTCGGCAGCTACATCCTGCTTGCGATGGGGCAGAAACGTCTCCGCCCGACCATCACGGGGATGTATAATTACATACAACCGCTCGTGGCAAGTATCGTCGCGGTATGCTGGGGAATGGATTCTTTCGGCATCTCGAAAGCTATCGCCGCCGCACTTATCTTTTCGGGCGTCTATATGGTGACGACCGGCTCTTCAAAAAAATCCCGCGCGCGTTGTTGATTCCGGCACGGGAACACAATCAGCGAGCGGACGGGCGAATTTTTTTTCGAAAACGACGAGTAAAACGCGCGAGCGCGGCGCGTGCGACTGCATAGGGCGAAACGAGAAAATCCGCAAAGCAGAGCGTTCCCGCACGATGCATTTGAACGAGTTCGCGGAAGTAGCCGACGAGGTAAAATTGCAGACGTTTTCGCGCGGCGATGCGAGCGTTGATGCGCAGATAGCGTTCCCGCTCCGCGCGCGGCATGGCAATGCGTGCGAGCGTTTCCGACACCACGCGCGCAAGTCCGTTGATGCGCGCCAAATCCGTCGGCGTTGAATGCGAATGGCTGTCGAAGCGCTCGACGTAGCAGTAAAGCTCTTCTGCGATGAACCCGCACTTCGCTACGTATGCAATCGGGAATTCCATCTGGAAATTTTGTCCTTGGCGGGAATGGAAAATCGAGCGCATCGGATTCGCCTGTAAAAACGTTTCTGTGCGAACCATGATTCTTCCGGGAACGAAGAAAATTCTCTGTTTTAACAGCCGCTCAAAAATGTTTTGCGGTGTTTTTTCGATTTCAACAAACGGACCACAGCGGTCAATCTTTCCGTTTGCACGCTCCTGCGCACAATTGCACGCCACAAAGCCGCAGTCCGGATTTTTTCGCAGAAAATCGACGAATGTCGAAATTGCGTTTTCGCGGAGGAAATAATCGTCGGAATCCGTCCACACCAAGAATTCTCCGGCGAATTTTTTCAGTCCGAAATCGAGCGCGGCGGCTTGTCCGGCGTTTTCCTGAAAAAACGTTTTTAGGGCGAATCCGCGGGAACGAAATTTTTCCTCGTAGGAAGCGAGAACGCGCGCTGTTCCGTCGGTCGAGCCGTCGTTGACGATGAGCATTTCGATAGCCGGATAATCCTGCGCGAGCACGGAGTCGAGCAGGCGGTGTACGAATTTTTCGCTGTTCCAACACGGAGTAATGATGCTGACGAGTGCGGGAACGGTCGGCGTGAAATCAGTTTTTTCTTCCATAAAATTTTTCGCGAAGCTGACGGATTTTTTCAAAGAGGAATGCGCGTTCCCGTGCGTTGAACAGGATGATCGGCGCGGCGACGGCGCATGCGGCAACGCTTGCGAAGCCGACGGCGAAAAAGCCGCAGATGTTTTGCCCGATTTGCAACGAAAGCCACAGCGGGAACGCCGTTGCGATTGCCGCGAAAACACCGCCGCGCAGAATCACTTCGCGCAGAAACGTTCCCGCAGAAAACTGCGGAATGTGCAGTCGCACGAGATTTGTGGTCGAGAGGCAACCGAGTGTGAGCAAAACGATGTTCAGCACGAACGGCGTTATGGGCGAAAATCCGTTGCGAAGCAGAATCCACGATAGCGGGAGCACGAGAAGATACGTTGCGCCGTTGATGAGACTCATTGCACGAATGCAGCCCGTCGCGTGAATCGAAAACATCATCGTGCGGAACGCGATGGAAACGAGCTGATTCACGAGCGTGAGCTGCACGAACACCACGGCGTAGTCGGGAACGTTTTTCAGCCAAAGATTCAGCACGAATTCGCATTCGAGAATCAGCGGGAGCGAGATGAAAAACATCAGAAAAAACGAAAATTTTCCCGAGCGGCAAATCAGCGTCTGCATTTCTGCGATTTCTCCGCGAGCGTAGTATTTGACGATTTGCGGACGCACTGCGTTGAGAAAATTTTCCGCGAACCCGGAGACGGCGCCTTGAACTTGCCCGGCAACGCCTGCCGCTGCGTTTACTGCCGGTCCGAAAAACAGATTTTGCAGAATGTTCACGCCCTGCGTGCGCGCGACAACGGAGAGATTTCCGAAAAGATCCCACGCCGAAAAAGAAAGCAACGGCAGTAGCGTTCCCGCGCGAAATCCGAGACGAAAACGGCATTCCGGAAAATTGCGCCGGCAGAAAAATCGATAAAAAAGCGCCGTTCCCGTCGAGACCGTAAATGTCAGCAACGCGTAAAGCGAAAGTTTATCGAAAGGCAGCAGCGTCAGCAGAAAAACGATTCCGAGACGCAGAAAAACTTCGACTACGGAAACGCAGGCGTAGACGCTCATGCGCTCGTGCGCGAGAATGCTCGCCGTGTAGGGAACCTGCGTGATGCCGACCATCGCCGAAAAAATCGAGAACTGCAACACGATGTGCGCGGCGGAAAGTCGCTCCGGCGGGATAACGAGTGTCGTTTCCAAGAGGTGAACACCGACCGTTTCCGCAAAAACGAGCACGATGCACGCGATAAGGAAATGAATGAGTAGTGCGCCCGAAAACACGCGTCGTAGCGCATCCGCGTTCCCGCGTCCCAACTCGAACGTGAGAAAACGCGATGTTGCGCCGCTCAGCGACGCATTCAGAAAACCGAGTAGCCCGACAACGCCGCCCACGACGTTGAAGATGCCGAAATCCGTCACGCCCAACGTCTCCAACACTACGCGCGAAGTGTAGAGCGAAACGCACATCGACAACGCCATGCGCAGGTAAAGCGCCAGCGTGTTTTTCGCGATGCGGCGATTGTTCGCGGAAACTGCGGACGCGGAGCTCATTCGGCATCGCGCGTTTCCGTGCGCTCAAAAAACAACTTCCAAATCAGCGCTGCGATTCCCTTTCGTTCCGCTGCGGGAACGTTTGCCGGCTCCGGAAATAGCGATTCGTTCTGTGTTCCCAGTCCGGGATCGCTCGCGGAAAAATCGTAGTCTTCAGTCGTTTCGGACATAAAACAACACTACCGTTCGCGCGGTGCTCACCGCAAGGAAAAATACTGCCGTTCGTGAGGTGAAAAATAAAATGAAAACACCGCACAATTGGCGGTGTGAAAGAGCTTTACTCCATTTCCGTTCGTTTAAAACAGCTTCGCGCGGCAGCAGGTCTGACGCAGGAGGAATTCGCCGAGCACGCGGGAATGGGCTACAAGTTTTATCAACAGGTGGAATCCGGGCGTAAGAAGTTGGTGCGCTTGGATACGATTCAGCGCCTTGCGGAAGCGTTCGGCATCGAAATCTGGGAGTTTTTTCACCCGAAAATGCCGAAAATTTCGATAAAAATCAGACGGCAAATCAATTCTTCTCCGCACAACAAACGGCGTTCCCGCGCGGATTGATTCTCGCTTCAAGAAGCCGCAAAAAAACATTCGGGTTCGTTCGTGTCTGTTCGTGGTTTCTCAAAAATCCTTCGACGATTCCCGGCGTTCCCGCCGCTTGCTTCGCGGGGCAAAACGGAGTAGCATCCCGCGCTCTATGAGCTTTCACATCAATCCGGGAACGCGAAGAATGATTTGTCTCGTCGGCTCCATGGTCGCGGGCGGCATCGTTCCCGCGCTGTGGTCGGGGTGTCGTGCGTTTTTTGACAGCGAGACCGGATACGCGGGGCTTGCGGTTCCGCCGATGATTATGCTGATGTTGCTCTTCGCGTTTATCGATGTGAAATTTTCTCGCGAGAGCGTGGGCTGGAGCCATCTGCGCATTCTGGGTTTTCTGGTCGTGTTTTCTGCGGTTGCGTATCACGTGACGCTTGCGATTACGGGCAATTCGGACTTTGCGCTCATTGCGTTTTTGCTCGGAATTTCGCCGACGGCGAACGCCGCTCCCGTGATTACGAGTTTGTTGCATCGGCGCGAAGATTACGTGACGCTCGGCGTTGTCGGCACCAATCTTTTTGTGGCGGCGGCGCTTGCTCCGCTTGTCGCGTTCGTTGTCGGGAACAGCGCGATTCATGTCGATACGTTTGAAATGGCGTGGAAGACGCTGGCGCTCATCGGCACTCCGTTTGTCGCGGCGATGATTTTTCGCAAATTTATTCCGCGCGCGGCGGAATTTGTGCGGCGTTGGAAAATCTTTTCGTTTTATCTGTGGATGCTGATGCTTTTCACGGTTTGCGCACAAAGCTCCGCTTACATTTTGAAACAGGATCTGCGACCGACGTTGTTGCTGGAAATTTTTGCGCTCACGCTCGTGATGTGCGTGTTGAACTTCGTCGGCGGATTCTGCATCGGCGAGCCGCGTTTCCGCCGCGAGTGTTCGCAGACCGTCGGACAGAAAAACACGATGCTGATGCTGTGGGTCGGCATGACGTTTTTTTCGCCCGTAATCGCGTTGGGCGCGACGTTTTACGTTGTTTGCCACAATTCGTGGAACTCGTGGCAGCTACGCCACGCCGACAAAAACGCGACGACGATTCGCTGAGCGCGTTCCCGCCGCGCGCGAATTTCGCGCCGAATTTTGCTTTGCCGCCGTTCCCGCGACTGCGTAAACTCGCCCGCCAAAAAAGTTATGAACGCGCATCCCTTCATTTCCGCCGAAAGGGCAAACGAACTCGCCGAGCGTTTCGGCACGCCGATTTACGTCTACGACGAAAAAACGTTGCGCGGGAACGCCGCCGACTGCCTCGCGTTCCCGAATGCATTCGGGCTCACGGTGCGTTTCGCGATGAAAGCTTGTCCGACCGCCGCCGTGCTGAAACTGTTTCATTCGCTCGGTTTGCATTTTGACGCGTCGAGCGTTCACGAGGTGCGCCGCGCGATGCTCGCGGGCGTTCCCGCGGAAAAAATTTCGCTTTCGACGCAGGAGCTTCCGGAAGATTTTGCGGAAGTCGTGCGTCTCGGAATTCGTTTCAACGCGTGCTCGCTCGACCAGCTTGAACGCTACGGCGCGGCGTTCCCGCACACGCGCGTCGGCGTGCGTTTCAATCCGGGAATGGGTTCGGGCGGCACGGGAAAAACCAATGTCGGCGGTCCGGATTCTTCGTTCGGCATTTGGCACGAACACGCGGGAACGGTCGAGGAAATTTTGAAAAAATACGGGCTCACGCTCGAACGCATTCACACGCACATCGGGAGCGGCAGCGATCCCGCGATTTGGCAAAAAGCGGCGTTGCAGTCGCTCGGCATGGTGCGGCGTTTCCCGAGCGTCGAAGTGCTCGATTTCGGCGGCGGCTACAAAGTCGCGCGCGTGCCCGGCGAGAAAACGACGGATCTGCAGGACTGCGGCGCTCCCGTGTGCGATGCCATCGCAAAACTCGCCGAGGAAACCGGGCGCAAGCTTCATTTCGAAATCGAGCCGGGAACGTATCTCGTCGCCAATGCCGGCGCGATTCTCGCGCGCGTGCAAGATGTCGTCGATACCGGCGCGAACGGACGAAAATTTATCAAACTCAACACGGGCATGACCGATTTGTTGCGCCCGAGTCTCTACGGCGCGCAGCACCCGATTTTTCTCGCGAAAAAATCCGGACGCGCCGTTCCCGCGGAAACGGAAAATTACGTTGTCGTCGGGCATTGTTGCGAGTCCGGAGACCTCGTTTCCTGCGCGCCCGGCGAGCCGGAAAAACTTGCGGAAAGGACGTTCCCGCGCGCGGAAATCGGTGATTTTTGCGTGATCGGCGGCGCAGGCGCGTATGCTTCCGCGATGTCTGCGAAAAATTACAATTCGTTCCCGGAATCCGCCGAAGTGATGCTTGCCGAAAACGGCGAAGCGCGTTTGATTCGCCGCCGCCAAACGCTCGAGCAAATCGTTCAAAACGAAATCGCCTAAGCGCGGCGTTCCCGCGACGCGCGCGCGTGCGTTTTTTAGCGGAACGCGGAAATCAGCGCGGAAAAAGCTTCGGCGGGAACGACGCGCGGTGCGTAGCCGAGATCTCGGCGAATCGCCGAAATGTCAAACCAGTGATCGTGCGAAAGCTCGATCGCGACGAATCGCGTAATCGGCGGCTCTCCGGCAACGCCGAAAATTTTCCAGAAAAATTCGAGAAACGTTCCCGCGCGATAGGCGCTTTTGAAACTGATGCGTTGCGAAACGGCGGGAACGCCGACGCCGTTGAGAAATTCGTTGATCCAATCCCAAAGCACGACGGGCGCGCCGTCGGAAACGAAATACGCCTTGCCGTTGCCGAAATCTTCGCAGAGCGCGGGAGCGTTTGCGAGCAACGCTTCTGCCGCGAGCAGGTGCGCGTGCGCGGCGTTTTCGACGTGCGTGAGATCGACGCGATTTTTGCCGTCGCCGACGATGCGAAGTTTCATTTGCGCCGCGCGTTCGATGACGCGCGGGAGCAGGTGCGGATCGTCCGCGCCCCAGATGAGATGCGGGCGCAGGGAAACGGTGCGCAGCTCGGGCGAATGCGCGGCGCGAACGAGCCGTTCCGCTTCCGCTTTTGTCGCGGCGTAGGGCGAAAGCGTTCCCGCGCAGTAGGGCAGAGATTCGTTCCCGCCGCGAATGTCGCCGCCGTTAAACGCGACGCTCGGCGTGCTCGTGTGCACGAGATTGCGCGTTCCCGCCGCGCGACACGCCGCAATCACGTTGCGCGTTCCCGCGACGTTCGCGCGTTCGAAATCGCGCATTTTTCCCCACACGCCCGCCTTTGCCGCCGTGTGAAAAACGACGTCCGCACCGTCAAAAATTTTCGCGAGTGCGGGAACGTTTTTTTCCGCAGAAATATCGAGCGGGAAAAATTCCGTGTTTTCGTCGGCGAGTTCCGGGTGCGGCGTTCGCCCGACGAGCCGGACGCGCATGCCGCGTTCCCGACACTGCCGCGCGATTGTTTTTCCGAGAAATCCGGCGCCTCCGGTGATGACTGCGAGCATGGGAATTTGCGAAAAAAAGAGATGTGCGGGAACGATTTCGCGGGAACGCGTTCAGTCGGCGGCGGGAACGGATTTTTCCTCGCTTTCGAGAAGCTCGACCCAGTCTGCGGCGATTCGAACGGCTTCGCGCAACGCCACATCGTATTCGGGCCATTCGTCTTCTTCGTTGTCTCCGGATTTTTTCGAAAGTCCGGGAACGGCGGACGGTTTTGCGTTGCGCACGGAAGATTTCGCCGTTTTTTTCGCGCCGCTCGCTTCGGATTCTTTTTCCTGCGCGAGCGCGGAGTCCAACTTTACCTCGGTTTTGTGAAAATCCGTTTGCGCTTTGAGCGTTTTATACTCGCTTTCGACCAGATCCAAAAACGCTTTGTCATCGTCTCGCATGGAAAGCCGCGCGCGAAGTCCCAGCGGGAGCGACTTATTTTTTTCGCGTTCGGCGACCCATTCAATCGTGCGATTGAGCGTGAGAAATTCCGGGAGTTCCGCTTGGCGGCGGCGGCTGTTTTCCGAAAGAATCGAAATGAGCTCCGGCGAAACGGGAGCGCTCAGCCAAGCCGGGATTTCGTCATCGAGCACGGACGGCACGCGATCCCACGGGAGCGGGCGCTCGAGGTCGCTTTCGGCAACGGGAAGCACGCTGTAAACGGAGGGCGCGACGATGTCCGAAGACACGCCTTTGACTTGAATGGAATTGCCGGACGGCGAATACCATTTGCTGCGCGTGAGCTTAATCGAAGCTTCCTGCGAGGAATCGTAAGCCTTGAACGGAATGACTTCCTGCACGGAGCCTTTGCCGTGCGTTTGCGGATCGCCGACGATGAGCGCGCGGCGGTTGTCCTGAAGCGCGCCGGCAACGAT
>CAVEBA010000025.1:0-4899 GCA_963613695.1 Sphaerochaetaceae bacterium | reverse complement strand
CCGGCGACGATTTCGCTCGCGGACGCGCTGAGTTTTGAAACGAGCACGATGACCGGTCCCGTCCATTCCGGCGCGGAGGAAAAAAGACTTTTCGCGAGCCCGAGCGTGCCGCCGGTGAGCAGTTTGCTCGGCGTTCCCGAAGTGCCTTGCGTTTGCAGCGCGGGAACGCCGGGGCCGACAAAAAGTTCAAAAAGGTCGATGGCTTCGTTGAGATAGCCGCCGCCGTTGTTGCGCAGGTCGAGCACGATCGCTTTCACGTTCGCCGCTTTGAGTTTTTTCAAAAGTTCCTTCACGTCTTCCGCCGTGGAAAATGAAGAATTGTCCGTGCGGTCTTTTCCGTAAAACGAAGGCAGGCTGATGACGCCGATGGGAACGGTCGTTTCGCTCGTCGCGGGAACGTCAAAAATCTGCGCGGACGCGAGTTGCTCGGTGAGTTTGATTTCGTCGCGCACGAGCGTAATCATCTGGCGGGAATGGTCGTTCCCGGATTCGACGAGCATGCGCACGGGAACGCCTTTTTTCCCGCGAAGCATGCGCACGATGCGATTGAGGCGCATGCCGACGACGTCGGTCAGCTCCTTGTCGCTCGGCTTGGCGGCGACGGCGATGATGCGGTCGCCGACGGAAAATTTTCCCGAGCGTTCGACGGGCGAGCCGGGCATGATTTCGCGAATGGTGCAGTAGCCGTCGTCCATCGTGAGCACGGCGCCGATCCCGCAGAGCGAATTGCGCATCATGATTTCGAATTCCTCCATCGATTGTTTGGAGAAAAACGAAGTGTGCGGATCGTATTGCGCGGCGAGTGCGTTGAGGAAAATTTCTTCGACTTCCCACGGTTCGAGCGTGAGATTGTCGCGCAGTTTGGAATAGCGTTCCCGCAGTTTTTTGCAAGCGGCTTCGACGGCTTCGGGCGAGGGCGTTCCCGCGTCGGCGTCGGAGTTTTCGGCAACGTTTTCGTCGGCGGAATTTTCGCTTTCGCCGTCGGTTTTTTCTTCTTCGTCTTTTTCGGAGAGCAGTTCGGAGATGATTTCGCTGGTAAGGCGTTTTTCCCACAGCTCATCGGCGGCGTCGAGGTCGGCGGGCCACTTGGCGTCCTTACGGCTGATTTGAATGGAATCAGCGCGGTTCAGATTGAAAGTTTCCGGTGGTTCGCTCAGGCGAGCTTCGATTCGGGAAATGCGTTCGTCGAGACGCGCGGAAAAAGTATCGTAGATGGTGAACGCCGCGTGCAAATTTCCGCGGGAAATCGCGTCCGAAAGCGTCGGAACGAATCGCGCTTTGAGCGCGTCGACATCGCTTTGGAGAAAAATTATTTTCATGGAATCGAGCGCGGCGCAGTCGGTTTCGACGAGCGAATTCATATCCGTCTCGGCGATTTTTTTCTGCAAAATATGCGCGCGTTCGAGGAAAAACGCGGTGAGACGCGTTTCGATTTTCATTTCCTGCGTCGTCGTGTAGCGAAGATTTTCCTTGGCGGGCGCGACGATTGCGGGCGGGTTCTCCGGAGGAAGCTCGGCGAACGCGAGCGTTCCTGCGGCGGAGAAAATCAAAGGCAGGATCCGAGAATTTTTCATAGCGTAAAATTTTTCAGATTTTTAGAAAAAGTGTGTGGGAAAAAACTGCGGGAACGGCGGTCAGCGGCGAAAGCGAAAAGCGTTCCCGCGCACGGTGCGCAGGCGTTCGGCGATGAGCGCGTAGGCGGCTCCGAAAAGTGCGCCGCCGAGGTGCGCGGAGTGCGCGACGGTTTGAGCCGGCGCGTTCCCGCGAAGCGTCGGAATTTCAAAAAACGCGAATCCGAGCACCGAAATTCCGGCGAGAATCGCAAAAAGCAACCACGCACGCATGCGCACGGGAAGCACGAAAAAGAGCAGGGCGCGGATTTCCGCATCGCGATTGGCGATTGAAAAATACGCAAATAGCGCGGCGATTCCCGCCGAGGCGCCGACAAGCGTTTGCGTGACCGGAACTTCGGCGAGCGCGGAAACGGCGGCAAACCAGCACAGCCCGCCCGCTGCGATGCCGCCGAGAAAAACGGCAAGCGCGTTCCCGCGCGTGTCGTAGCGTTCGACGGCGTTCCCGGCGAAATAAAGCGCAAGCATGTTCAGCGCAAGATGCCAAAAACCGCCGTGCAAAAATCCGTAGGTGAGAAAGTTCAGCAGAAAACCGCTGCGAATCCACAGCGCGTTCAGCGTCAGCATCGGTGCGCAGAACAGCTCCGCTTCCTGCGCGATGCAGATGAGCGTGCAAACGACGACGAGTTTGTTCGTGAGCGAGCGTTGCCAAAAGTCGCGCACGCGGGAACGCAGCTCGTCCGCTGTCGGGAATCGGAACATGCTTTTTTTCGTGCGGGAACGTTATTTCTTTTTTCGCGCGGGAACGCCGGCGTTCGGCGTTGCGCCGTCGGGCGAGACGATTGCGTCCGCGAGTCCGTATTCAATCGCTTCTTCCGCCGTCAGATAAAAGTCGCGGTCGGTGTCTTTTTCGATTTTTTCGAGCGCTTGTCCCGAAGCGCCGGCGAGAATGCGATTGAGCTCGTCGCGCGTGCGTTCCATTTCCTGCGCCTGAATGTGAATGTCCACCGCCGGACCTTGGAATTGCCCCATAATCAGCGGTTGGTGAATCATCACGCGCGCGTGCGGATAAAGGAAACGATTTCCTTTCGCGGGAGCGCTCAGCAAAATCGAACCCATCGACGCCGCCATGCCCGTGACGATGACTTTTACCGGCGAGGAAATGAGCTTGATCGTGTCGTAAATCGCCATTCCCGCCGTAATCGAGCCGCCCGGCGTGTTGATGTAAAACGTAATCGGCTCGCCCGGCGCGGTCGCTTCAAGATAAAGAAGCTTTTCCGTGATGTCGCGCGCACTGGCGTCTTCGACCGCGCCCCAAAGGAAAATTTTTCTCTGCTTGAGAAATTCTTTCTGGATCTGCGCCGCAATCGGAGCATCTTCCGCTTTCGTCTTCTTTTCGTCTTCTTCGCACATAATCTTTCGTAAAATTCTATTTTTCTTGCAATATCAGTGCCAGAAATAAAAGCGTTCCCGCGAAACGAATCACGGGAACGCTTTCTTCGGCGCGAGGGCACGCGATTTTTACGCGAGCTCCTCGACCGTAACCGAGTGAGAAACGCCGTTGACCGTCATCGCAAGGTTCGTGACGTTGCCGGAAACGGACGCGCGCGCGGAAATCGCGGACGCCGTTCCCGCGGGAGCGGCGGCGGATTTTGCGGCGGGAGCGGGCGCGGCGGGTTTCGGTTCTTCTTTCGGCGGGAAGTAGAGTTCCTTGACCTGCTGCGGGAACATCGCGTAAATCACGCAGTGTTCGTCGTCCGTCGGGAGATTGTTTTCTTTGAGCTCCTTGCGCAAATCTTCCATGCGAGGCTTGAGCAAATCCGCCGGGCGGCAGGTGATCGGATCCTTTTTCGCGCGTTCGGCGGCGAGTTTTCGGATTTCGGGATCGACCGGCGCGGGCGTTTGCCCGAAGTAGCCGAGAGCGATATCCATCGCGCCCGGGATAAACTGTTTCCAGCGGCCGAACTTGACGTTCATCGCCGCCTGCGTGCCGACGATTTGCGAAGTCGGCGTGACGAGCGGAATCCAGCCGAGTTTTTCGCGAATGTAGGGAATTTCCGCGCAGACTTCCTCGAATTTGTCTTCCATTTTCAGCTCTTTGAGCTGATTGCGGAAGTTCGAGAGCATGCCGCCCGGGACTTCGTAGCGGAGCGCGTCGATGTTGACGACTTCGTTCTTGTGGCTCGTGAATTTGGAAAGCTCTTCGTAAACGCCTTTTTCGTAGGCGGAAATTTCTTCGATGAGCTTCGCATCGTAGTTCGGGCGGCGCGGGTGCCCTTTGAGCAACGCCATCATGCGCGTGTGGTCCGGGTGCGCCGTGCCGTCGGAGAACGGACGGATCGCAACGTCCACCGCGTCCACGCCCGCGTCAATCGCCGCGAGGTAGGAAGAAGCGCCGAGCCCGGTCGTTTCGTGCGTGTGGAAATAAATCGGCACTTTCACGTTGTCTTTAAGCCCCTTGATAATATCAAACGCGGCGCGCGGCGAAACGAGCCCCGCCATATCTTTGAGACAAATGCTGGCAACGCCCATTTCCGCGAGAACGCAACCGAGCTTGATGAAGCCTTCAACCGTGTGCACGGGGCTGTTCGTGTAGCAAATCGTGCCTTGCGCTTCGCCGCCGGCTTTTTTCGTGGCTTCAATCGCTGTCTTCATGTTGCGCGGGTCGTTGAGCGCGTCGAAGATGCGAATCGTGTTCATGCCGTGCTTGATCGCCTGCGTCGCAAACGCGGAAACGACATCGTCCGGCGACTGATTGTAGGCGACGATGTTTTGCCCGCGCATGAGCATCATGTGGGGCGTTTTCGTCTTGGCGCGAATGGCGTCAAGGCGCTTGAAAGGAAATTCTTTGAGGAAGCGCAGTCCGGCGTCGATGGAGGCGCCGCCCCAAGTTTCGAGCCGTCCGTAGCCGACGGCGTCGAGCTTGTCCAAAATCGGGAGCATCTGCGCCGTGCTCATTCGGGTTGCCGCGAGAGATTGGTGCGCATCGCGGAGGAGTGTACTGTTGAATACTACCGGTTTCATAATTGTAAAAATTCCAAAAGATTGAAAAACGTTCCCGCAATTTTCCTACTCCCGCAGATTTTTGTCGAGCTTTTTAGGGACGAGCCGACTTCGTTCGGCGCCCACGGATCGGCACAAAGATTTTTTACTGGAAGTAATAGAAGTTTTTTAAGGGCTTTTTGTTTTTTGAACCGGCAAGGAACAAAAGGCAAAGAAGATTTTTAACACTATGTCTGACTGAACCCGCGAAAAAGTTATCAGCTATCAGTTAAAACGTCCGCGAAGCGGGCGAATATAGGATAACCGCGGGGCGACGATGCGAAGC
>CAVEBA010000024.1:14831-15221 GCA_963613695.1 Sphaerochaetaceae bacterium | reverse complement strand
TCCCGTCGCTTTCGATACGTCGCGCATGACGCGGGAACGCGACATCGGCGTTCTGCGTTTCAATCGCGAAGAAATGACGGACGCGCTCAACGACCGCATTTCGATGCGCCTTGTCCTTTCCGCAAAAAATCACGCAAAAACCGTGCTCGTGCGCGATGCCGCGCGAAAAGCGTTTGAAAAATTCGTCCGCGATTGGCTCAGCGAAATTCGCGAGCTGCGGGAACGCGGGCTCGAAAAAATTTCCGTCCGCGTGATTTTCGAAGACGAAGTTCCGCCGCCGGACGATGCCGTTCCCGCCGCCGAAAAGGAAAGCGCCGTTCCCGTCTCCGTCTGACGTTTTCTTTTCAAAAAAAAATCCCTTCCCGTATCACGAAAAAAACTTCGGAAAAA
>CAVEBA010000024.1:6807-14814 GCA_963613695.1 Sphaerochaetaceae bacterium | reverse complement strand
TGTCGAAGCGGCGCGCACGCTCGGCGCGGGAACGCGCATCACGGAATCGCACCCCGTGCCGCAAGGTTTCCTCGACGGCGTGTGCGCGTGTTGCGTAATCGGCGGGGACGGAACGATTCTCGGTGTCGTCGAAAGCGCCGTTGCCGCAGGCGTGCCGATTTTCGGAATCAATCGCGGAAAACTCGGCTACCTCGCGAGCTATTCCGAAGAAGATTTGCCGCGCTGCATCGCCGATATTTTCAACGGAAAATTTCGAAGCGTTTCGCACAGACTGCTCGAATGCCGCTTCGGGAACGGCGATTTCGACGACCCGAAAAATCCGCCGCGCCTCGCGCTGAACGACGTCGTCATCAAGGCTTGGGAAAATTTCAAAATGACCGCGCTGAGCGTTTATTCAAGCCGTTGCGGATTCATCAACACTTACCACGGCGACGGCTTGATTCTGACGACGAGCACCGGCTCCACCGCTTACAGTCTCGGCGCGGGCGGACCGCTCATTCACTCCGAAGCAAACGTTTTCGCGCTCAGCCCGATTTGCCCGCACACGCTCACCAACCGCACGCTCGTGCTCCCGCCGGAAATGACGATCGAAATCCGCAACGAAACACCCGGCGCTCCCGTCGGCGTTTCCGTGGACGGCGACACGCCCGTCTCCGGCGAAAACGCGTTCCCGCTCCGCATTCGGCTTTCGGAAAAACGTCTCGAAATTTTCCAACCGCCGGAGCTTTCGGAATTCGATATTTTGAGAAAAAAACTGCGCTGGATTTGAAAATTTTTCTTCCGTGCGAAAACGCGGGAACGCTATGGCGAATCTTTTTCAATACGACAAAAATCGGATTTCGGACGCGATGCCCGGGCTCGTCGGCATCGACGAAGCGGGGCGCGGGTGTTTTGCCGGTCCCGTCGTCGCCGGCGCCGTCTGGGTTCAACGCAATTTTTACGAAAATCCGACGCCGGTCAAACGCGGCAAATTCATCAACGATTCCAAGCGACTTTCGCCGGAAACGCGCGAAGAAGTTTTCGCGCTCATCGAACATTGGGAACGCTGCGGAGAACTGATTTTTTCTGCGGGAACGGCGAGCGTGCGCGAAATCGAAACGCTGAACATTCTCGGCGCAACGCGGCTCGCAATGCGCCGCGCCGTCGAAGGCATTTTGAAAAAACTTCCCGCGGGAACGCCCTGTCCTTTCGCAACGGCGGGCTCGGACGATGCGCCGCTGTTTAATCGCGGACGCGCGTTCCCGCCGATGCTCGTGGACGGGCGCCCGCTCACGCCGTTTGTTTGGCGCCACGAAGCCGTTGTCAAAGGCGATGCGACAAGTCTCGCCGTCGCCCTCGCCTCCATCGTTGCAAAAGTTTCTCGCGACCGCATGATGACCGCGCTCGACGCGGAATTTCCCGATTACGGTTTTCGCGAACACAAAGGCTACGGCACGCCCGCGCACATTGCGGCGATTCGCGCGCACGGCATCACGCCGTTGCATCGCATAATGTTTTTGCGCAAGCTCGCGAAAAGCTCTCCCGATGCAATTCGCGGGCTCGAAAACCTCGTCGCCGACGTTCCCGACACGCCCGACCAAAGCGAATTTTCATTCGTCGGGAAAAATTAGCCGGGGAAAAAATTAGGAGTTAGAAATTAGAAATGAGAAAGGTTTCGCGCGAAAGAAAAAGTCCGACACTTTGCGCGGCGGCGTAGAGCAGAAGCGTTCCCGCGACTTTTGAGAGCAACGGATTGTAGTCGCGGCGATCTTCAATTTCGCGGAGTTTTTTGAAAATTTCGCCCATCGGAATCGGCAACAGCACCATCGGCAACAGCACTGTAAGCGCGCTCATTTCGAACCCGAAACGCAACACGAGCGGCGAAAGAAAAATTATCACAAAATTGATTTTGAAAAGCCGTTTTGCCCATGCTTCGCCGAAGCGAACGACCGTCGTGCGCTTGTTTGCGCGAGCGTCCGTTTCGCGGTCGCGAATGTTGTTCACGAGCAAAATATTGTCCGCGCCGAGCCCGCATGCGAGCGCGGGAACCCACGCAAAATGCGGGAACGCGCCCGTTTGCACGTAGCAAGTGAACATCACCGCAACGAAACCGAAAAACACGACGACGAAAATGTCGCCCAATCCGTGATACGCGAGCGGGAACGGTCCCGCCGTGTAGGCGAGACACGCGAGCACGCTCGCCGCGCCGACGGCAAGCATCGCCCAACCGCCGTAAAAAATGAGTCCGCTCCCGAAAAGCGCCGCAAGCGCAACCGAAACCGCCGCGCCCGCCGCAACTTCGCGCGGAGAAAGCCAACCGCTCGCCGATGCACGCGCAAAACCCGCGCGATCCGCGCCGTCCGCCCCGCGCAAAAAATCGCCGCAGTCGTTTGCGAGGTTGCACGCGATCTGCGCAAAGAGCGCAAAAAGCGCCGCGAGCAACGCGGGAACAAGACGCATTCCGCCCGCCGCGGCGGCGCACGCCGTGCCGAGCAACACCGGCGCAAGCGCGGCGGGAAGCGTCTTCGGGCGCGCCGCGAGAAAAAACGCGCGCGCTTTCGACGGCGGCGGCGGGAACGGCGCGGCGCTCATTTTTCCCCTTTCCCGGGAACGCGAATGAGCGTGATTTCCGAATTGATGCAGGAACCGAGCGCCGCAGAACCGCGGCTCGCCATCGCAAAACACGGCGGCTCCGGCAAAATCGGCTCGAACCCGCGACGCGTCCGCATTTCGTTCATGCGCCGCCAAAGCAGATAATCCAAAATCACGGGATTCGCGCTAAGCCAAAGCTGCGGCTCCGAAGCAACGTATTCCGCGTAAAAATTCGGACCGCCGATAAATTGATATTTTTCGAGCGAAAGCAACGTCAGCTCAAACGTCGCGCGAAACTCCGGAATCGCCGCAACGCTCACGACGGCGAGCGCCGCGTTTGCCGGATTTTCCAAAAAACGTCGCTGATTGCTCATGTTCCAAAGCGTAGCGTTCGCGAGCGCACCGGAAACGCCGAGCGCCGCATTGTCCGTCGCAACGGGCAGATTGATCCAGAAATCGACGTCGAACATAAGCGGCGTCGGCAAAAAACTTTTGCGATCGTTTTCCGCCGAATCCCACTCGCCCGCATCGGCGATATAGGCATCGAGCGACGGCAACGGATTTTCAAAAAACCATTTCGCATCGTAGTATTTTCCCGTATCGAGCGCGAACACGGGCGAGCCTTCCCACACGTCGTTCCCGCGACGAAACGGCGGCAGATAACCGCTCTTGCGCAAAGATTTTTCGCTCAAATCGACGAGAATCACGCATTCCCGCGCGAAGCCCCGCCGCACCAATTCGTCGCGCACGGCACGCACGAGCGCCGGCGGCGTTGCCAAACCTTTGCCCGACGCCGTGTAGATTTTCAGTGCAACTTTTTTCTTCGCGGCGGGAACGAGCCGGCGCCCCGTCGCCTTTTCATACGCGGAAAAAAGTCCGTTCACGGCAACGGAATAATCCGACTGCGAAAAACCGCCGAGATCGCTTTCAAAAAGAAACGCGCGGCGCGTTTCGGGAAGCGCCGCGGGAACGGGCATCGTCGGCGCAGGCTCCGCCGCCGGAGCGGAAATCGCAGTCTCGGCGGGAACGGAGAGCGTCTCGGAAATCGCGGGAACGCTCGACGCATCGCTTGCCGCCGCTTCGCTCGCAGGCGCTTCGTCGGCGGCGGGAATTACTTCCGCGTTCACGCGCGCAACGCCGCCGGCAGAAACATCAATGTTCGCCGCGCCGTAAAGCGACGTTCCCGCAAACATCGCCGCCGCAAAAAAAATCGCCGCCGTCTTTTTGAAAAAAAACTGACTCATGCCCGTATTCTGCGTGCGCTCCCGCGGGAACGCAACGCAAACGCGATGCGGCAAGCGGGAACGCGGAATTCCCGCGTGATTTTTTTGAAACTTTCTCGCCTTGACTCTTTGAGTTAGGGGGGGGGGTATTCTTGTCTCACATTTCTCCCATTTTTTACTATATCTATGAACAACTCCAGCACTCCCTACCGGCGCGTAAGCGCAAAAATCAAAAATCTCGTCAAGGATTTCACGGAATCCGCGAAAGCGAAACTGTGCAGCATTGAAAAGAAACTGGCAGCAGTTTCTCAAGAAAGCTCTCGAACACACAAGCGGAGCATCGAAGCGGAACGCTCCCTCAAAGGAAGCGTGCGCGAGATGAAAAAAGAGCTGCACGAGCATTTCGGAAAAGTCGAAGGGAACGCCAAGACACTCCGTGCGGAAATTTCCGCCAAGTTCAAAACGTTTGCGTCCGATTTCGATCGAAACCGAAACATTGCCGCGCAGACACATCGCGAGCTCAGCCAAAACATGGATCGCATCAGCGAGCTCCTCGACAATTTGCGAGAGTTCTCCGCAAAAAAAGAAGAGGACGTTCGCCGGCTTCGGAAAGGCTACGACTGGTGCATTCTGGAAAACTTCGTAATAGGCATCACCCACGTGTTGCATGAAATGCAGGAAAAAATCAACGCACTCGAAGAAGCGGGCGACGCCCACGCCGAAACGCTGAAATATTTTCGCGACTATCTTCTGGACGAACTGGCGAGCCACGGCGTTAAGCGGTTCGGAGACGAATTTGTCGGGCAGAAGAAACCGGCTGCCTGTGCGGAAGCAGAATTTTCTCCGATTAACACGAACGATCCCGCGCTCAACGAAACGGTTTCCCGCGTCCTCGCCTACGGTTTTCGTTATAACGGCGGAGACGGGAACGGGAAAATCGTAAAAACCGCGACTTTGGAATTTTACCGATTCTCCCCGGCGCCCACGACAAACGTGCCCCCGGCATCGGAGGAAACACATTTCGAAAAATAATCATTAATCATTAAAAGAGGAAATATCATCATGGGAAACAGATTAGCAGGCATCGACCTTGGAACAACCTACTCCGCACTCGCCGTTTTGAACGATATCGGAAAGCCCGAAATCGTTCCCTCAAGCGTTGACGGCTGGCGCATCATGCCGTCGGTCGTAGCATTCACTGATGCGGGCGAAGCAATTGTCGGACAGAGCGCAAAAAATCAACTTACATCTTCTCCGGAACACGTAGTCGCGAGAGTCAAACGCGAAATGGGAAATCCCGGGAAGACCTACGAAGACGTTGCTTTCGGGAAGCCCTACACGCCAATCGAGATTTCCGCAATGATTCTGCGGAAACTAAAAGACGATTGCACGGATCAGGGAGAAATCAAAGACGTCATCATCACCGTTCCCGCAGCATTCGACGAGGTGCAACGCAAGTCCACGATGGACGCGGGAACGATTGCCGGACTGAACGTGCTCGGGATCGTCAACGAACCGACTGCCGCGGCACTTTACTACAGTAGCATTTCCACGGTGAACGGGAACATCCTCGTTTACGATCTTGGCGGCGGAACGTTCGACGTTACCATCATCAGAATGAACGGCGGACAGGTGGACGTCGTGACCTCCAAAGGCGATGTTAATCTGGGCGGGATCGACTTCGACCGCGAAATATTGCGCATCGCGAACAAAAAATACAAAGAACAGACCGGACAGCCGCTGCTTCCGGATGAGTTCCTGGAAAGCTTCGACGAAACGCGGTTGTCGCACGACGAAAAAGTCACCCTCAACCATCTCATGGATTTGGCGGAGAGCAAAAAACGCGCGCTGTCGAAAGAAGATTCTCAAAATTTTCGATACAAAGGCAAATCGCTCCCGATTTCTCGCGCAGAATTCGAAGAAGCAATCTCGGACAAAATCGCGACAACGGAAATGCTTATCGAAAACGCACTCGAAGACGCAAAGATGACGCGCAACGACATCGACAAAATTTTGCTCGTCGGAGGCAGCACGCGCGTTCCCGCAGTCTATAAAAGCGTAAAGGCGTTTTTTGGGAAAGACCCGGAACGCGCCGTGAACGTCGATGAAGCGGTCGCGCTCGGCGCTGCGATTTTCGCGGGAATGCGAAAGCTCGAACAAGGCGGGAACGTCTCGGCGTCCATCGCACAGGCAGTGAGAAAAATCGCCCTCACGGAAGTTTGCAATCGCTACTTCGGAACATTGGCGTTCGGCATCAACGAAAGAACCGGCGAGGAAGAACTGCAAAACAGCATTATTCTTAAAAAGAACACCCCGCTCCCGTGCACGGCAACGGAAACATATTACACAATGGTGGACAACCAGCGCAGCGTTTCCGGTGAAGTTACCGAATGCGAGGAAGAAACTCTGGACAAAGACGCCGTTTCTATCGTCGGCAAAATTCCGATCGACTTGCCGGCGGGATTGCCCAAAGGGTCACCGCTTGTGTTCACCTACGCCTACGACAAGAATCAACGCTTGGCAATTTCGATCAAGCTCCCCAACGGAGACCGCGTAAAAGCCGACATCTCCTATTCCACCTCGGGAGTACTGATGAGCCCGATTGAAATTGAGCGCAAGAAAGCCGACATGAACGATTTCGTTATCGAGTAATTTGAAAAAAAATGATCTCGTTTTTGATAGCAGGCGGCGGATTTTGGTCCACGGTTGGAGAAGTCCTGTGCGTCATTATAACAATGTTCTTAATCGGGCTATTATTCTCCATTCCTAATTTTATCAAAGGGTGGTTAGCCCGCCGTCGTTTTAACGATACGCTCAACGACCCTTTTATACTCGACGACTTTTGCGTACGCGTCACCACCAAGTCGACAAACCTTCCCGGGCTACAGGAGCCAGTGGATGTTTTCTCCATTGAAGGGAGAGGAGTAATTGTGCTTTCCATTGAGAAGAAGCTTCGAATTCGATTTAAGCTATTTGCGGAGAAAGAAGGACGTTCACGGCAACCGGTTCTAACGGTGTTGAACGGGCACGGATTCAAAGAAGGCGCTTGTTCATATGAAGAAACTTTGACAATGCCCTATCAGGTTTCTTCCATAGAAAAATTCACACCTTTTGTTAAAATTCCAGTTCCCGCATTGCTGTTCCCGTATTCCGGAGCACAAACACTTGTGTTCAAGGTCGAGTTGCAGGAAACAGAACGTCCCGACGCGCGAACCGGATTCTCTTTTTCCAAAGAAATTTCCGTTGCCTACCACAACGATGACGAGGGATACATCGGGATTCGCGAAACATTACGCGACCAAGAAGAAAGCCTTCAACTCGAGAACGTCAAACTTGCGGTTCTGGTTTCCCGCGCAGACGGACACCCCGATGAATGCGAAGCCGCGAAAATCAAATCGTTCGTTCTGGACATTCTCGGAAAAAATCCGGATGCCGCACGCAAACGTAAATTCAATGAAGCCATCGCGGAATGTTTCCGCGTTCCTACAGACCAAATTCCGAGAAAAATTACAGAATGTTGCCGCGAAGTTAACGATGCGCCGATCTCTGATCGGCTGAATTTGCTGAATTTGCTTTTCGAAGTTGTCATGAGCGACGGAAGTGTTGCCGGGGCAGAGCTCGACATGCTCGAAAAAATCGCGGACGCTCTGCACCTCGACCACGAAGAATACATGAAGCGTCGAAACAAGTCGCTCCCGCTTTCCGCTTACGAAAAGACAATTTCCGGGGCGCAAACCGACCGAATTCTCGGAATTTCCGCCGACATGGATGACGAAGAAATTCGCGCACATCTCAGCAAAATGTATCGAGAGTGGAACGCGAAGACTTCCGTCAAAGATGAAAAAATTCGAGCTCAAGCGAAAGAAATGGTTAAACTGATTTCAAAGAAACGCGCAGAGCTTTCGGCAAAACGATGAATTTCGACTGCGAGTCCGTCCGCTTTTCGTTGGACATCCCCGACACTTCGGCGACAGCCGACGAAGATATGCGCGAGCACGGGAACGCATCGGCGCAACGACATTTTCTGTATTCCGCAATTGCGATTCGCGAAGAAACGTTCCCGCGAATTTTCGGCGTGCTGAAAACAGCTTTCGGGAACTTGGGCGCGGATTTTTCCGCATTCGACTTTTTCGTTTCCGCTTCGGCGGAGATGCAAGCCTTCGTCTTTTTGGAATCGGGCGCGCAACCTGTTTTTGTTCTGACATCTTCGCTC
>CAVEBA010000024.1:4875-6797 GCA_963613695.1 Sphaerochaetaceae bacterium | reverse complement strand
CTTCGCTCATCGAACGGCTAAATGATACGGAATTGGCGTTCGTCATCGGGCATGAATACGGGCATTTCGCTTTGCGCCACCGACACGTGAACCCGATCGACGAGGACGATTTTCCGCTGGGTGCCGCGTATTTTCAGATGCTGAAGAGAGCGTCCGAAATTTCTGCGGACAGAGTCGGGCTCCTTGCATGCCGAGACGTGAAATCAGCGTTGTCCTCGTTGATAAAAATTGTCAGCGGACTAACGCAGCCGAACATTCGATTTTCCGTGAACGTTTTTCTGCGACAGTTCGATGAGCTTCTGGCTCGCGGCTCAAGTCTCCACGAACGCGAATCATCGCACCCGCTCTTCCTTTTGCGGCTACGCAGTTTGATCGCGTTCGGGCGAAGCAAAATATTCCTGCAAAACAGCGCGCCCGGCGCAACCGGAACAGACAAACGCGAAGTCGACCTCCAAGTTGAGCGCGACTTCAAACGTCTTTCGGGATTTTCTGCAGAAGAAATTTCCACAGCACTCGCTCGCGAAATCGGGCTCTATTCCGCGTTTTCCGAATTCGTCAAAGACGGATGTTATTCAAAAGACGAACAGAATTTAGCGCGCGAGCTTTTCGACGAAAGCGAGGTGTCAGAAATGCTTCGCTTCGTTAAAAATCGCGGGCGCGATGCGATCTCGGAAGCGGCAGCCGTAAGGCGCCTTTTCGCCTTACGGTGTGCGCTCCCGGCTTCGGCGCGGGAACGGCTCGAGAATATTGAAGATTCTTTGCGCAAACTTTTGAAAAAGAACGGACACACTCAAGGCGAAGCCTAACGCTCCCGCGGGAACGCAACGCAAACGCGATGCGGCAAGCGGGAAAACAAAAAGCGTTCCCGAGAAATTCGCGGGAACGCTTTTTTGCGGGAACGCGTGTTTTTAGGCGACGCGTTCGACGATGAGTCCGATAGGATTCGGGCGCTTCGGCGCAAGGCGGTATGCGTTGCGGAAGTATTCCATCGCCTGTTCCATTTTGGATTCGTCGTTGTAGGCGATTTGAATGAGCGGCTCGCCCTGTTTGACCTGCGTGCCGACTTTTTTGATGTCGAACGCGCCGACTGCGGGATCGTATGAGCCGTCTTTTTTCTGCGCGAGCACCTGCACGCCGCGAGCGATGAGCCCGGCGTTGATGAGGTGAACGTAGCCGCGTTTTGCCGCGGGCAGTTTCTTGACGTATTTCGCTTTCGGGAATTTTTCGGGATTGTCGATCCAATCCGGCTTGCCGCCCTGCGCAACGACCATTTCGCGGAATTTTTTCAGCGCATCGCCGTTTTTGAGCACGCGCTCAATCGTCTGCTTCGCGGAAAGCGTCGATCCCGCGACGCCCGCGAGACGCACCATTTCCATGCCGAGTTTGAACAGGAGCTCTTTCATGTCTTCGGGACCTTCGCCTTTGAGCAGCTCGACAACTTCGAGAATTTCAAGCCCCGTGCCGACGGTGTTCCCGAGCGGCTGATTCGCATCGGTAACGAGCGCGACGCACTTGCGTTTCATGCTGCGGGCAACGCGCGTGAGCGTGCGCGCGAGCTGTTTCGCCTGTTCGAGCTCGCGAATGGAAGAACCGTTCCCCCACTTCACGTCCACGACGAGTCCCTCGCAACCTTCCGCGAATTTTTTGGAAAGAATGCTGCTGGTGATCAGCGGGAGCGAGCCGCTCGTCGCCGTCGCTTGACGCAAGGAATAAAGCGTTTCGTCGATCGGCGCGATTTCCTTATTTTGTTCGACGATTGCGCATCCGACCTTGTCGAGAATTTTCACGCAATCTTTTGTCGGGAGCTTGGATTTGAAGCCCGGGATCGCGCTCATTTTGTCTGCGGTGGAAATGGCGAAATCTTCGTCGCGAGAAACGAACGTCGGCACGATGACGCCGGTCGCCGCCGCGAGTGCCGCGAG
>CAVEBA010000024.1:0-4865 GCA_963613695.1 Sphaerochaetaceae bacterium | reverse complement strand
GGTCGCGACTTTGGAAATTTTCGGATCGGAGATGTCTTCGAGATCGACGGTGTCGCCGGAAAACATCATTTCCTCGGAAAACGCCGCCGTTTCCGCCGCCGACATATTTTTGAAATAAATCGCCATCAGCAACGCGGCGAGCTGAGAGTGCGGCATCTCTTCGTCCATTACGGAATCGACGATGTGGCGAATTTCCTCCTTCGTAAATTCTCCGCCCTCCCGCTTCTTTTCGATGAGATAGGCAAACGACGGTTTGAGGTCCTTTTTGCTGTCAGTGTGTTTTTCGGGCATGTTTCTACGTGTGTGTTTATGTTTATTTTCTACTGGTAAATCCGAGGCGGATAGCACCTCGGCTTCATTTATGGTGGCAAAAAATTCACATTATGTCGAGCAAAAAACACATACGGGAAGAAAAATTTCCGCGCGGAGCCCCGCCGGGAAAAATTTCGCCGAACCGAAGCCTTTTGCGGGAACGTTTTCCAAATTTCAATTCGACGGGAACGCCGAATTTTGTTTTCCTTACGAAACTTCTATGAGCGATCCAATCAAGCACGAGTGCGGCATTGCCGTTGTCCGGCTTCTGAAGCCTCTTGAATTCTACGAGCACAAATACGGCTCGCCGCTTTACGGCTTTAACCAGCTGTTTCTTCTCATGGAAAAACAGCACAATCGCGGGCAGGACGGCGCGGGCATCGGTTGCGTAAAACTCGGCGTTCCCGCCGGCGAAAGCTTTATGGTGCGCGATCGTGCGCTCGGCTCGGGAGCGCTCACGGAAATGTTTTCGCGACAACTTTCCGATTACGACGCAAAAGTAAAGGAAGGCGTCATCATTCCGGAAATGCCTTCGACCGTGAAAGCGAATTTCAATTTCGGCGGCGAGCTTCTCGTCGGACATCTGCGCTACGGCACGTCCGGAAACTACGATTTGAGCACCTGCCAACCGTTTGCCCGAAAATCCATTTGGCCGACGCGCAATTTGATGATTGCCGGGAATTTTTCGATGGCGAATCCGAACGAGCTGAACGAAACGCTCATCAATCGCGGCGCGCACCCCATCGTTTCCACGGACACGCAGGCGCTCATCGAAGAACTCGGCTACTGGCTCGACGATGCGCACACGACGATTTTCCGCCGCTTGCGCGACGAAGGCGTTCCCGGGCGCGACATGCCCGCGAAAATCGCTCACGATCTCGACCTCGCACAGGTGTTGCGCAACGCGTCCGTGCATTGGGACGGCGGGTTCACGCTGAGCGGGATGACGGGAAGCGGCGACATGTTCGTTCTGCGGGATCCGCACGGCATTCGCCCCTGTTTTTACATTCGCAACGAGGAAGTCGTCGCCGTTGCTTCGGAACGCGTTGCGCTGATGACGATTTTCAACGTCGAAGAAAAAGATGTCTGCGAGCTCGCTCCCGGCGAAGCGATGATCGTGGATTATTTGGGCGAAGTGCGTTTTGAAAAAATTATCGAACCCGGAGAAAAAACGCACTGCTCTTTCGAACGCATTTATTTTTCGCGCGGGAACGATCCCGCAATTTACGCGGAACGCAAGGCGCTCGGCGCGGCACTCGTTCCGCAAATTCTCAAAGAAATCGACAACGATTTGCAGCACACGGTGTTCTCGTTCATTCCGAATACGGCGGAAACCGCCTATTACGGCATGATGGGCGAGCTCCGCGTCAACCGCCGCCGCGAAGTCTGCGCCGAACTGCGCGACGCGGTCAAAACGGGAACGATTGACGAAGCGATGCTCAATCGCCTCATCATGGGCAACTGGCCGCGCGGCGAAAAACTCGCGCACAAGGACATCAAACTGCGCACGTTCATTTCGCAGGAAAAAGACCGCACGAAACTCGCCTCGCACGTCTACGACATTTCCTACGGTGTCGTGAAAGAAGGCGAAAACATCGTGGTCATCGACGACTCGATCGTCCGCGGCACCACGCTCCGCGAATCCATTCTCAAAATTCTTTCCCGCCCGAACCCGAAAAAAATCATCGTCTGCTCTTCCGCGCCGCAAATTCGTTATCCGGATTGCTACGGGATCGACATGAGCGAGCTCGGAAAATTCCTCGCGTTTCAGGCGGCGGTTGCGCTCTGCCAGCAACGCGGCAAGGGCGATTTGTTGCGCGATGTCTATCAGGATTGCATCGCCCAGCAGGACAAGGCGCCGGAAGAAATCGTGAACCACGTCGAACGCATTTACGCCGAATTTTCAACCGACGAAATTTCGAAAAAATGCGCGGAGCTCGTTTATCCGAATTGCGATTGGTGGAAAGGCGAGCTCGTGCTCGTTTTCCAAACGATTGAAAACTTGCACAAGGCTTGCCCGGAAAGCAAGGGCGACTGGTATTTCACGGGGAAATATCCGACGCCCGGCGGCTACGCGACGCTCAATCGCGCCTACATCAATTTCTACGAAAACCGTTCGGGACGCGCCTACTGAGCGCGTTCCCGCGGGAACGCGACGAAATCAAAATTCGTCGGAAAAACCGTCGTTCCAGCGCGGACCGTCGCGATTGGCGCGGCGGTTTTCTTTTTCGAGCGCCTCGCCGTAGCCCTCCCACGTGGTGATGTCGCCTTTAATCACGCCGGTAACCGCGGGTTTGTTAAATCCGGGATCGTCGGGATTTTCAACGGGCGAGCAGGACGCGAGCGTTCCCGCGAGACACAGCGCCGCGGGAACGATCAGAAATTTTTCTGCGGGAACGCGTTTCATTTTTTTCCGTTGCGGGAACGGTTCAGCCGTTCGCGCGGCGCATCGCTTCGTCGCGGAGGAAAACCTTGGCGGCTTCGACGGCGGCGGCGGCGTCCGCTTTGGCTTCGGCGAGATCGGTTTTTTCGCTCGTCGCGAAAATATAGAATTTAATTTTCGGTTCGGTGCCGCTCCCGCGCACAGCGATGCGCATTCCGTTTTCCAGCGTGAAGAAATAAAAATCTTCCTTCGGAATCAAATCGCCGTCGCAATCCTTGATGACATCGCGCCCGAAATCCTTGAAATCAACGACTTTCGCGCCGAGCACTTCCGTCGGCGGATTTTCGCGCAACGATGCGAGGATTTTTTTGATTTGCGCCGCGCCTGCCGCGCCTTCGAGCACGATGTTGAGCAACGATTCGAGGAAATACCCGTAATCGCGGTAAATCGAATCGAGGAATTCCGGAAGCGTCATGCCTTTGAGTTTCGCCCACGACGCCATTTCGACGACCATGAGCGCGGCGGCGTTCCCGTCCTTGTCGCGCACGCTGTCGGAGTGCAGATAGCCGTAGCTTTCCTCACCGCCGAAGACGAAAAACGTTCCCGCAGAAAGCTGTGCTTTCGCGCGTTCCCGCCACGGGAGCGACATGTAGTCGGGAACGGTTTTTTCAACGGCGAGCTGATATTTTTGGAGCTTCGCGCCGATCCACTTAAAACCCGTGAGTGCGTTCACGCAACGCACGCCGTTCTTTTCCGCAATTGCGTCCCAAAGCGGCGAGGTAACAAACGTTTTAATCAGCGTCGCATGCGGCGAACCGTCGGGCGGCAAAATTCCGAGCTCTTTCATGCGCGCGCAACGAAACGCCGCAAGCATCGAGCCCGTCTGATTGCCCGTGTAAAGCGTGTAGGAACCGTCGCGGGAACGCGCGGCGATGCCGACGCGATCGTCGTCCGGATCCGTTCCGATGACGATGTCCGCGCCGATTTCTTTCGCCTTTGCGAGAGAAAGCGTGAACGCTTCGGCGTTTTCCGGATTCGGAGATTTGACGGTCGGGAAACGCCCGTCGTGCGGAAGCTGTTCGGCAACGGTCGTGATGTCCACACCGAATTTTTTCATCGCGGGAACGATCATCACGTCGCCCGTGCCGTGAATGTTGGTGTAGCAAAGTTTAATTTTCGCCCGGTCGATAACGGATTTGTCGAGCACGGCGCATTCGAGGTCGGCGAGATAGCGCGCCTCGATTTCCGCGGGAACGGTTTTCACGGCGGCGAGCTCGATATCGAGAAACTGCGGAATATCCGCGAGCGTGACGGCGTTGACTTCGCCGATGATGGATTCCGCGTGCGGCGAAATCACCTGCGCACCGTCGCGAAAATAGCATTTGAAACCGTTATCGTGCGACGGATTATGGCTCGCCGTGAGCGCGATGCCCGTATCCGTGCCGAGCGCGCGAATGGAAAAACTGAGCTGCGGCACGGAGCGCGGACCGTCGAACACATACGCTTCGCCGCCGAGCTTCGTCCAAATGCTCGCCGCAAGTTGCGAAAAATGTTTCGAGAAATGACGAACGTCATGCGCAATGACGATGCGCGGCGCACGCGTTTCGCCGTTTTTCGCAAGCCAACCGGAGATGTAGCGGAAAAGCCCGACCGTCGCGCGAACAATGTTGAAATCGTTCAGATTCGCCGTGCCGACCGCCGTGTGCTCGGGAGCGCCGAGCGCATCGCGCGTTCCCGCTTCCGCCGGCGGCGTGATTTTCCCGATCGTGCGCCCGCGCATGCCGCCGGTGCCGAATGCGATTTTTTTGAAAAAACGATCGTTCAGCTCGTTCCATTCCTTGGCGGCAACGAGTTCTTCAATCGCCGCCGTCGCCCACGCCGGGAGAAATCCGGCGCCGAGCCATTCGGCAAGGTTGTCGCGGGAAGACTGCGTGAGCTCGCCCGCAGAAAAAGCTTTTTCAATCTGTTCGATAAGCGTCATAACGCGCAAAAGCGTAACCCGTGCCCCGCCCGAACGCGAATCGAAAGTTCGTTCCCGCGCGGGAAGTTTTTAAGAAAATCGGGAGCGGAGATGTCCGTGTCTCAGCCCCCAAAAACTTTTGCCTTCGGCAAAAACGCTTGCCGAGTTCCCGAAACGATTTATGCTCTGCGCCAATGAACGAAATTCCCC
>CAVEBA010000023.1:14078-15268 GCA_963613695.1 Sphaerochaetaceae bacterium | reverse complement strand
TTAGTTTCTTGAAGAAAGGATTTCGATGCGGAGACGTGGACGTCTCCGCCCCCAAGAAAACAATCCTTAAAAAACTTCTATTACTTCCAGTAAAAAAACCGGCGAATACTCCTCAACTTTTTTTCCGAAATTTCGGATTTTTTCCTTTCCCGCAAGCAAGAAGAAAGTTATTTTTTCAGCAGTTTTCAAAATTTCCCTGTCTTAAAAAAAAGCATTATGGATCCCCAAACGACCCCTCCTCCCGCCGGATTTCCTCAGGCGCCTAAACTGAATTTGCGAAACAACGCGCCCGTCGGCGGATTTCCGACGCCGCCCTCCGGAATGCCCATGCCTCCTCCCGGCATGATGCCCGGAATGTCCGTTCCTCCGATGGGAATGCCGATGCCGCCTCCCGGCATGATGCCCGGAATGCCGGTGCCGCCGCAAGGCATGCCGATTCCGCCTGCGGGAATGCCCGTGCAGCCGCAACAACAACCGCAAGCGGCGCCCGCTCACGTTCCCGCGCCGGCTCCTGCGCCCGCGCCGCAAGCAACTCCGGCTCCTGCCCACGCCACACCGCGCGTGCTCAAACCGCATGCCGCGCCGACGCCTGCCGCAGTGCCGACGCCGAAACCGGCGATCCCGCGTCCGGCAGCCGCTCCCGCGCCGCGCACTGCGGTGCGTCCCGCCGGGGCAAAACCCGCCGATGCCGCGAGCAAACCCGATGCCGCCGAAGCCGATCCCGCCGTCGTTGAAGAATCAACCAAGGAATCCGCAATCGGCGCGATTATCGATGTGCTTGCGCTTGCCGCGAGCGTCGCCGGGCTGGTTTTGTTCTATCTCGACTACACGAAAGCGGCGATTCTTTTCTAAGAAAAACGGACGGCGGCGTTCCCGCCTATTTTTTCAAAATTTATGGCTTCTTCATTTGTAAAAGAACTCAACGGCGCGAATTTTGATTCCGAAATCAACGCGAGCGTTCCCGTTCTCGTCGATTTTTGGGCGCCGTGGTGCGGTCCCTGCCGCATGCTTTCGCCCGTGGTCGATCAAGTCGCGGAAGAGCTCAAGGACGCGGCGAAAATCTGCAAGGTCAACGTGGACGAAGCCGCCGATGTCGCCGCGAAATTCGGCATTATGAATATTCCGACATTGCTCGTTTTCAAAAACGGCGAGCTCGCACAAAAAATGGTCGGCGTTCAAAGCAAGGCGAC
>CAVEBA010000023.1:0-14068 GCA_963613695.1 Sphaerochaetaceae bacterium | reverse complement strand
ATTTCGTTCCCGGACAAAAAAAAGCGTTCCCGCGAATTTACGGGAACGCTTTTTTTGCGTGATTTTTCCGTGAGGAAAAAATCCGCGGCTCACTTGCCCTTTTCGGCAAATTTCGGAGCGAGATACTCGGCGCAGCTGTCGAGAGAAGCAAGGCGCGGGTAATCCGCTTCCGGCACTTCGATTCCGTATTTTTTGCGGAGTTCCATCACGATGTCGAGAAAGTCCATCGAGTCGAGGCTGAGCTGTTCCCGCAGTTTCACGTCGGGTTTAACGTTGCTGAGATCTTCGTCGGGAGCGATGTCGGCGACGATGTCGAGAACGATTTGTTTAATTTCTTCTGCAGTCATTTTTCCTTTAATTTTAGTGTATTGACGAAAATTTTTTAGGCGACGAAACGTTTGACGATGAGCGTGGAATTGATTCCGAGCATTCCGAACGAATTGTTCAAAATGACGTCCGCGCGCGCCGTTTTTTCCGGCGTTCCGATGACGAGCCCGGGCATTGCGCAATCGGGATCGAGCTCGTCGATATTGATGCAAGGATGCACGAGCAAATCGTCGAACGAACCGAGATTTCCCGCGAGCTCGAGCGTTCCCGCGGCGCCCATGCAGTGCCCGATGAAGCCCTTGGTGTTGTTGATTTTCGTGCCCGGGCAATCCGCAAAAACATCGCGCATGGCGATCATTTCCTGCACGTCGCCCTTGCCCGTTCCCGTGGCGTGCGTGCTCACGATATCGACGTCCTGCGGCTTCATTCCCGCGCGAGCGAGCGCGCCGCGCATGCATTCCGCCTGACGAACGGGATCGGGCAAAACGGTATCGCCCGCATCGGAATTGATATACCAACCGGCGATTTCGGCGATGATTTTTGCGCCGCGCGCGAGCGCATCGTCGAGACGTTCGAGCGTGTAAAGGCAACCGCCCTCGGAAATGACGATCCCGTTGCGCGCCTTGTCGAACGGGCGCGACGCCTTGTTCGGATCGGGATTGGACGCGAGCGCGGTTTGATTTTTGAAACCGGCGAAAATTCCGAACGTTCCCGGAGATTCGGAAACGCCACCCGCGATTGCGAAATCGACCTCGCCGAGCTGCAACATTTGCGCAGCTTGGATGACGCCGGCGTTCCCGGCGGCGCACGCCGCACCAATCGTGTAGTGCGGTCCCGTGATGTTCATGTTGATCGTAACTTCTCCCGCGGGATTGTTCGCCACGGTGCGAGGATTGTGGTGATGCGTCCAGAATTTCGTGTCGTAGCCGAACTGAGAAATTCCGTAAATTTCGTTTTCCGTTTCGACGTTCCCGTGCTCGGTGATGCCGATGTACACGCCGACGCGGGAACGGTCCGTTCCCGTCCAATCGATTCCGGAATCGGCGACTGCTTCGTGTGCGCAGTAAATCGCGATGCTTCCCGCGCGCGTGCTCGTGCGGAGCTCGCGGCGCGTCTGGTATTTTTTCGCGTCAAAATCGCAAATTCCCGCCGGATGTTTTCCCATGTAGCGCACGTCGATTTCCCGAATATTTGCCTTCCCCGCGAGGAGGTTGGCTCGAAATTCGGCGAGCGTGTTCCCGTTCGGTGCCGTGAGACCGATGCCGGTGATTACGATTCGAGGACGCGTGTTCATGAAACTCGGAAAAAATAGAAATGGCGATTAAATCAGAGCGACTCCGCCATTGTCAAGGATGCGGGAGAAAACCCGCCGCGAGCCGCCGCGCTTCCGCGTCCGTTGCGAGCACTTCGTCCAAACTTTTCGGTTCCCGCGCCGGGAGCGCGGCGAGCGTGCGTTCGATGATTTCGGGAATTTCGAGAAACGGAACGCGTTCCCGCAAAAAGGCTTCGACCGCGATTTCGTTTGCCGCGTTGAAAACGGCGGGAGCGTTCCCGCCGATGCGCGCACACTCGCGGGCAAGGCGCAGACATTTGTATTTTTCGTAATCGGGCGCGAAAAAATCCAAATGCATCGCCTGCGAAAAATCCAGCGACGGCACGACACCGCCGAAACGCTGCGGGTAAAAAATGCAATTTTGAATCGGGAACGTCATCGACGGCGGCGCAAGATGCGCAAGCACGGAACCGTCCGTAAATTTCACCATCGAATGCACGAGACTTTGCGGGTGCACGACGATGTCTACGCGCTCCTGCGGCACGCCGAAAAGCCACGTCGCTTCGATGAGCTCCAGCCCTTTGTTTGCCATCGTCGCGGAATCAACCGTAACTTTCGGTCCCATCGACCAATTCGGATTTCGAAGCGCATCGCTCGGGCGAGCTTTCGCCATTTCTTCAAGCGTCGCATCGCGAAAAATTCCGCCGGACGCCGTGAGAATGATGCGATCCACGTGCTTTTGCGGCTCCGCGCCGATGCATTGAAAAATCGCGTTGTGCTCGCTGTCCACGGGAAGAATTTTTACGCCGCGGGAACGCGCCGTTTCCGTGACGAATCGCCCGGCGAGCACGAGAATTTCCTTGCTCGCCACGGCAACGTCCTTGCCCGCGCGCATCGCCGCCAACGTAGGACGCAAGCCGAGCGTGCCGACGACCGCCGTGATGACCAAATTCGCTTCCGCAAGCTCCGAAAGCGCACAAAGCCCGGATTCGCCGGCGTAAAATTGCGTTCCCGCAGGAAATTCGCCGGACGCCGCCGCTTCGCGGCAAGCGTTTTCCTCAAACACGGCAACGTGCCGCACATCGTATTTTCGCGCGATTGCGGCGAGTTCGCGCCAGCGGGAACGCGCGGCGATTCCGACGAGTCGCGCCTTGTCGCGGTGCCCGTCAAGCACTTTGAGCGTGTTTTCGCCGATTGAGCCCGTTGCGCCGAGCAATACAATTTTCCGCATCGTCGTCATTTTTCTTCATTTTTAGCACGTTCCCGCGCGAATGAACACGTTTTTTCTCTCGCGCAAATCTTCCGTTCTCGGTTTGATTGAGAGCTTTCCTGAAAAAAAACAGAAAATGAACGCACAGTGCACCAACGACATCGACGACTCCATTGATTTGTGGGCGGAATTGCGCCGCGACGCAGAACGCCTTGCGCGCGAAGAGCCCGCAATGGCGCACATCGCGGAAGACTTCGTGCTCTTGCGGGAAAGTTTTGAAGAAGCGCTTGCCGTCCGCATCGCGCACAAGCTCTCGCACACGCCGGTCGAGCGCAACGCGTTCGAATCGCTCGCGCGCGAAGCGTTTGCGGAATCGCCGAGGATTTCGATTCAGGCGCAAAACGACATGCGCGCCACGACCGAGCGCGATCCCGCCTGCGATTCCGTGCTCACGCCGTTTCTTTGGTTCAAAGGTTTTCTCGCGCTTTCCGCGTATCGCGTTGCGCATCATTTTTGGAACGCCGGGCGGCACCACATCGCGCTTTGCCTGCAAAGCCTTGTTTCGGAAACGTTTTCCGTGGACATTCACCCGGCGGCGAAAATCGGTTGTGGCATTTTGCTCGACCACGCCACGGGATTTGTCGTCGGCGAAACCGCCGTCATCGAAAACAACGTTTCGATTCTTCACGCCGTCACGCTCGGCGGAACGGGAAAAACCTGCGGTGAACGCCACCCGAAAGTGCGCTCCGGCGTGCTCATCGGCGCGGGCGCAAAAATTCTCGGCAACATCGAAATCGGCACCTGCGCGAAAATCGGTGCCGGCTCCGTCGTGCTCGAAAGCGTTCCCGCGCACACGACCGTTGCCGGCGTTCCCGCGAAAATCGTCGGCGAAGCCACGGAAGCGGAACCTTGTCTCGATATGAATCACCACCTGCGCTAAGCCGCGTTCCCGCGTTTTCATTTTTTCAAAAAAAATCAAATACTATGGCATTCCTCATTCAATGGTGCTTCGACCACATCAACTACTGGACGGTTTCGCTGTTCATGGCGATTGAAAGCTCGTTCATTCCGTTCCCGTCGGAAGTCGTCGTTCCGCCCGCCGCCTACAAATCCGCCGCCGGCGAAATGAACGTGTTGCTCGTTGTCGTCGTCGCGACAATCGGCGCGGATATCGGAGCGCTTTTCAATTACGTGCTCGCGCGCTGGCTCGGACGTCCGTTCGTGTATAAATTCGCAAACAGCCGTCTCGGAAAACTTTGTCTCGTCGATGAAGAAAAAATTCAACGCGCGGAAATCTTTTTTGAAAAATACGGCGCAATCGCAACGCTGATCGGACGGCTCGTTCCCGTGGTGCGGCAATTCATTTCCATTCCCGCCGGGCTTTCAAAAATGGGAATCACGAAATTTCTGATTTACACGACGCTCGGCGCGGGAGCGTGGAACGTCATTCTCGCCGTAATCGGCTACGGACTGCATTCCGTCGTGCCTTATGACCAACTCATGAACAAAGTTTTCGAATACAGCCACGCCATCGGCTACTCGATCGCCGCCGTTGTCGCGCTCGCGCTCGTGTTTCTCATCGTCAAACATCTTCTGAAGAAAAAAGAATCGCCGAAATCCGGTGAATGATTTTTCCGACGTGAACACGCTTCAAATTATTTTTCTGATTCTGCTCGGCGCGAAAACCGCCGCGTCCGTTGCGCTCGACGCGCTGAATCGCCGCGAATCCGTTCGCAACGCGCACGCCGTTCCCGCGGTGTTTCGCGATTCCGTCGATCCCGAAACCTACCGCAAATCCGTCGCTTACACGTTGCGGAAAATTGATTTCGGCTACATCGAAACGCTGTTCGGCGCCGTGCTCTCGCTCGTGCTCGTCATCGCCGTGTTCGCGCCGCTTTTCGATTTTGCGAGAACGCTTTTCGGGCTGACGAACGAGCTTTCCGGCTGGGCGCGAATTTGGCGGGAAGGCGCAATCCTCATCGGAATTTCCGTCGTCATCGGCTTGCTGGATTTGCCGTTCGACTGGTATGAAAATTTTCGTCTCGAAGCGCAATTCGGCTTCAACAAAACGACGCCCGCGCTTTGGATTTCCGACAAGCTCAAAGGTATCATCCTCGGCATCGTGCTCGGAATGCCGCTGCTGTGGGCGATTTTCGCGTTTTACTACGCGTTCCCGCAAACGTGGTGGATTTGGGCACAATGCCTTTTCATCGCGTTTCAATTGCTTCTGCTCGTGCTTTTCCCGAAGCTGATTTTGCCGTTGTTCAACAAACTTTCGCCGTTGCCCGAAGGCGAGTTGCGCGACGCACTCGGCGCGCTTGCCGAACGTTGCGGATTCGTTGCAAAAAAAATCGAAATCATCGACGGCTCGAAGCGCTCCGGGCATTCCAACGCGTATTTCACGGGCTTCGGAAAATGGCGGCGCATCGTGCTTTTCGATACGCTCGTCGAGCAACTTTCGACGCAGGAAATCGAAGCCGTGCTCGCGCACGAAATCGGGCACTCCAAGCGCGGACACATCGCGAAACGGCTCGTCGTTTCTTCGCTCATCGGGCTTGCCGCGTTCGCGATTATCGGTTGGCTGCTCGGGCAGGAACAATTTTTCACCGCGTTCGGATTCAAGTTCACGCCGGGATTGATGCTCGTTCCCGCGTTCCTTTTGCTTTCGCAAATCGCGCCGCTCATCACGTTTTGGATTTCTCCGCTTTCAAATCATTTTTCGCGCAAGCACGAATACGAAGCGGACGCTTTCGCGAAACAGGCGGAAGGCTCGCCCGAACCGCTGATTTCCGCGTTGCGAAAACTTCACGAAAAAAATCTCGGCAATCTCACGCCGCATCCGATTTACAGCGCGTTTTTCTATTCGCACCCGACGCTCGCCGAACGTGAACACGCGCTGAGACAAACGCCGACGAAGGAGCCTCCGATGCCTAAAAATTCCGCCGCGTTCCCGCCGAAATTTTCCCGAATCGTTTCCGCAGATGACGTGCTGAACGTTCCCGCGTTTATGGAAATTTTCGACGTTTCGTTCCCGTTTGAAGAACGGCGGGAACGCGGTGATTGGCAAGGCGCATTTCAAGATCCGCGCTGCGATGCGCGACTTTACGGCGACGACGAGAATCCCGCGCGCGCGATTCTCGTCGCGTGGAATTTCGGGCATTGTCGCTACGTCGAATATTTCGCGACCGCGCCGCACGAACGCGGGAACGGACTCGGCGGAAAAATTCTCGACGCCTTTGTCGCCGAAGCACCGACCGTTCCCGTCATCCTCGAAATTGAACCGCCCGAAGATGAACTCACACGCCGGCGTCTCGGTTTTTACGAACGCCACGGCTTCGTGCGCAACGCGGAAGCGCATTTTCACCCGCCCTATCACGCGGGATTTTCGCGGCAACGTCTCATTCCGCTCAATTGCGGGAACGCGCCGCTCGCGCCCGACGCGCGGGAACGCTTCGTTCACGATCTCGAAAACATCGCGATGGCTTACGCCCCGCACTGAACGTTCCCGCGGGAACGCAATTTTCTTTTTCAAAAAAGCGTTCCCTGCCGACCGTCCGCCGAGCCGCGCGGAACGCCGGACACGCCCCAACCTTTTTCCGTGAGCACGCGTCCTTGCGGCGTGCGCGCCACGTAGCCCTCTTGAATCAAATACGGTTCGTGCACTTCTTCGAGCGTGTGTTCGTCCTCGCCGACGGCGACGCCGATCGTACCAAGCCCGACGGGACCGCCGTTGTAGTTTTGAGCGAGCGTGCGCAAAATGCGTTTGTCCATATCGTCGAGCCCGTGCGCGTCGATTTCGAGCAATTCGAGTGCGGCGGCGGCGGTCGCTTTGTCGATTTCGCCGTTCCCGCGTTCCAGCGCGTAATCGCGCGCGAAGCGGATAAGATTGTTCACGATACGCGGCGTGCCGCGCGCGCGCCGCGCGATTTCCATCGCGCCGCCGTCATCGGCGACGATGCCGAGTTTTGCGCAATTGCGGCGAACGATTTTGAAAAGATCTTCGTGCGAATAGTAGTCGAGCCGCGTCTGCAACGTGAAGCGGGAACGCATCGGCGCCGTGAGCAAGCCCGTGCGCGTTGTCGCGCCGACGAGCGTGAAGCGCGGGATCGAAAGCCGCACGCTGCGCGCGTTCGGACCTTGGTCGATCATGATGTCGATGCGAAAATCTTCCATCGCCGAATAAAGAAATTCTTCGACAACTTTCGAGATGCGGTGAATTTCGTCGATGAAAAGAATTTCGCCCTCTTCGAGCGCGGTGAGAAGCCCGGCGAGATCGGCGGGTTTTTCGATGACGGGACCGGAAGTGATTTTTACTTTCGTGCCCATTTCCTCGGCGAGAATGAGCGCGAGCGTTGTCTTGCCGAGCCCGGGCGGACCGTGCAGCAAAATGTGATCGAGCGCGCGATGTTCCCGCCGCGCCGCGCCGACCATCACGCGCAGGCGCTCAATCGTGCGCGGCTGTCCCGTGAAATCGTCAAAATTCGGCGGGCGCAACGCCTGATCGAGCGTCGCATCCTTGCGCGCGAGCGCCTCTTCGAAATAACTGCGCGGCGCGTCTTCCGCGGGAACGCTCGGCTCTGTCTTCTTTTTCGCCATTGTGCGGCAAACAATATCGCGTTCCCGCGAAAAAAGGAAACGTGAATTTCGCGCAACGCGGCGGGAACGCAAAAAATCATTTCACGGGAACGCGTTCCGTTATAAAATCGCGGGCATTATGAAGAAAATCGGAATTTTGAACGGAGTGAATCTGGGACGCCTCGGAATGCGCGAACCGGAAATTTACGGCAAGACGACGCTCGCGGATCTCGAACGCAATCTCGAAGAAACGGCGAAGACGCTCGGCGTGGAAATCGAGTGCTTCCAAAGCAATCACGAGGGCGCACTCATCGATAAAATCTACGAATGGGCGGATCGCGGTTTCGCCGGGCTCGTGTTCAATCCCGGCGCGTTCACGCACACCGGAATCGCTTTGCGCGACTGCATCGCGGGTTGCAAAATTCCGACCGTCGAAGTGCACATTTCCAACGTTTACGCTCGCGAAAAATTTCGCCACGAATCGCTCATCGCGCCCGTATGCGTCGGGCAGATCGCGGGGCTCGGGCTTGCGGGCTACGATCTCGCGCTGTTCTGGCACGCGAACGTGAACGGCTCGCTCCTCGTTCCCGGGAACGCGCAGGGCTAAAAAATTTTAGAAAACGAAAACCGGAAAAAAGCTCGGCTTCCTCCCTCACATGCCCGAAGACGACGCTCAAATTTTCACCGTTCCCGCACACTGCGACGGATTCCGCGCGGACAAAGCGCTCGCGGAAATGTTTCCCGAAACAAGCCGTTCCCGCCTGCAAAAAATCATCGACGCGGGAAACGTTTCTTTCGCGGATTCCGGAAAAAGTCTCGCGCGGAAAACGCCCGTCGCCGCCGGAGACCGCCTTGCCGTTGCGTTCCCGCAGGAAACGCCGACCGCGCTCGCTCCCGCAGACATTCCGCTCGATATTCTTTTTGAAGACGAATACATCATCGCCGTGAACAAGGCGGCGGGAATCGTTACGCACCCCGGCGCGGGAACGGGCGACGACACGCTCGTGCACGCCCTGCTCCACCACACCGGCGGAAAACTCGCGCTCGCGGGCGGCGAAGCGCGTCCCGGCGTCGTTCATCGTCTCGACAAAGAAACGTCCGGCGTCATTCTTTTTGCAAAAACCGATGCCGCCTATTACGCGCTGATTGAAAAATTTTCCCGCCGCGAGCTCGACAAACAATACCTCGCGCTCACGGACGGCGCGCCCGATTTGCTCGCGGGCGTGATTCGCGAACCGATTGACCGGCACCCGACAAATCGCACGAAAATGTGCGTGCGCGAAAACGGAAAACCCGCGCGCACGGATTGGTTTGTCGAAGAACGTTTCGGCGATCGCGCCGCGCTCGTGCGTTGCGTTTTGCACACGGGACGCACGCACCAAATCCGCGTTCATCTCGCGTTTATCGGGCACCCGATTCTCGGCGATAAAACTTACGGAAAAATTCAGCACCGCCACGAAGGCTGGCCGATGCCGCGCGTCATGCTTCACGCGGAGCGGCTCCGCCTTGACCACCCGATTACGGGAACGCCGCTCGATTTGCGCGCGCCGCTCCCGCCGGATTTTTTCAATCTCGCCGAATTTTTGCGGGAACGCTACGGCTCGCGCGTCGTGCGCCGAGACTGAACGCCCGCGCTTTTCGCGGAGAAAAATTTTTCAGGCGCGGGAACGCCGCAGCACCACGCCGAGATCGTCGAACTCCGCAGAAATCGGCGCGTCCGGTTTGTGCACGCGCACTTCGATTTCCGCGAGTTGCGGGAACGCCGCGAGAATTTTTTCCGCAATCGTTCCCGCGAGCGTTTCGATAAGGCGAAACGGCGGACGCGCCTCGACGCATTCTTTCGCGAGCGCCGCCGCTTTCGAGTAATCGACCGTTTTTTCCAAATCGTCCGTCTTCGCCGCTTCCGCGAGCGAAAGCCGCATTTTCAAATCGACGACGAAGCGCTGACCGCGGCGATTTTCCTCTTCGAAAACGCCGTGAAAACCGTAAGCGCGAATGCCTTTCACGAAAATTTCGTCCATAGATTTTTTCTTCTCCGAAAAAAATTATTCGTCTGCGGAAAGCTCGCGAATTTCGTCGGCGACGATTTGCGAACGAAACCATTTCCGCTGTTTTGCGGCGAGACGGCGCGTGGAAAGCGCGATTTCCTCCGCGAGCGCGGGAACGCCGCCCGGCTCTCCGGCGCGAAGCCACGCAAGCGTTTCGCGGTAGCCGATCGCGTTGCCGGCGGGCGTGTCCGGCGCGAGCAACGCGCTCTCGGCGAGCCCGCGCACTTCATCGACAAGCCCTGCGGCGAGCATTTTTTTCACGCGAACGTCGATGCGCCGCGCGAGATCTTCTTTCCCGCGCACGAGCAAAACCGTGTATTTCGGGAACGCCGCAAACGGGCATTCCCGCGCGTCGAAATCCGCTTTCAGCTCGGCGAGCGTTTTCCCCGAAGCGAGACAACGCTCCAATCCTTTTGCGACGCGGCGCGGATTTGCCCAGTCAAAATTTTCCGGCGCGGCGTTCCCGCCGGCGTTGAGCTCGCGCAAGGTTTTTTCCGCAAACGCGTTCCCGCGCGCGAGAATTTCCGCAACGCGTTCCCGCACGCGCGCCGAAATTTCGAGCGAATCCGTCGCCGGCGCATAAAACGATTTGAGATAAAATCCGCTCCCGCCGGTGACGAGGAGATTTTTTCCGCGAGAAAAAACATCGGCGACAACGCGCTCGGCGTATTCGACGTAATCGCCGACGGAAAATTTTTCGTTCGGCGCGACGAGGTCGAGCCCGTGATGCGGCACGCGGGAACGCTCTTCGCGCGAAGGTTTCGCCGTGCCGATATCCATCCCGCGGTAAACGTTCGTCGAATCACAGGAAAGAATTTCCGCGTTGTTCGCTTCCGCCCAAGCGAGCGCGAGCGCGGTCTTGCCGACGGCAGTCGTTCCCGTGAGCACGAAAATCGCTCTCGTTGCGTCAGCCACGGCTTAGCGCACGGCGAAAGTGATGAGCGCGTAGCCGAGCGGCGCGACGAAAATCAGCGAATCGAGCAAATCGAGCGCGCCGCCGATTCCGGGAATCGTCGCGCCCGAATCCTTGTCGCCCGCCTGCCGTTTGAACGCGCTTTCGATGAGGTCGGAAACGATGCTCGTTCCCGCGATCGGCACCGCGAGCAACGCAGCTTTAAGCGGAGAAATTTCCGCAAACGGGAACGCCTTTGCGCCCTCCGCCGGCGTTTGCCAAACGCCGAAATGCGCGAACGCCCAAATCAGCCCTGCGCTGAAAAGCATCGAAAAAACAAGCCCGCCGACAACGCCTTCCCAAGTTTTTTTCGGGCTGATGTTCGGCGCGAGTTTGTGCTTCCCGAATTTGCAGCCGATGAGCAAACCGCCGATGTCCGTGAACTTCGCCGCGAGCACGATCCAAACACAGGCGAGCACGCCGTTTAGCCCGTAAAATCCGGCGAGAAGCGCATAAAATCCGATCGAAAACGGAATATAGACCAAGCCGAAAAACGTGGAAAGCGACTTAATCGGCGCGGGAATTTTTTGCGCCGCCATCAGCCAAATTCCGAAGAGAAAAACCGCGCACGAAACGCCGAGCAACACGGGAACGCCCGCCGATGTTTCCTCCGCTGCGTTGGTCGCCGCGTAGAAAAAATACGGCACGAGCGCCGTTCCGAGAATCAGCCCGAACGCCTTGCGCGGCGTGCCGCCGAAATGTTCCGACAATTTGTAAAATTCAAAAAGCGAAAGCGTCGAAACAATCGTCATCAACGCCACGGCGCCGTAAATTCCGCCGAAATACACGACGCAGAAAAGCAACGCCAACAGCGAACACGTGCTGAGCGTGCGCCGCGCGAGCGCATGTCCTGCGGGCGCATTTTTCGTCTTCGGAGTTTCGGGGGCGGGCAAATCTGAACTCATAATTTCGCGAGATTAACTTTTTTTCGACGTTCCCGCGAACAGAAAAAAAGCGCTCGACGTTCCCGCGCGAAAGCGTTTGACTGCCGCACATGCCCGCACCCCAAGCCGCCCCGCTCCCAAGTGTCGCCGAAGTCCAGGGACTTTACGGTCCCGTGTCGCTCTCGGAACGCATTTTTCAAAAACTCTGGAATCGCGGAAATTTCCGCGCGGAAAATCTGCGCACGCTCGACGGCGAGCCGCTTGAAATCATCTCGCGCGGGAAATGGAATCTGCTCGACGGTCCGGATTTTCTCGGCGCGGAATTTCGCGTGAACGGCAGGAAAATCATCGGCGACGTCGAATTTCATTTTTATGCGGACGATTGGTTCGCGCACGGACACGACAAAAATCCCGCGTTCGGGAACGTCGTTTTGCACGTGTTGCTGTTCCCGCCGCAAAAGGCGCCGCCGAAAACGAATTCGCGCGGGAACGCGATGGAAACGTTTTTGCTTTTGCCGCATCTGAACGCGGACGTCGAAGAATACGCATCGTCCGAGGCGCTCGCCGCGCTCGAAGGTCGCGCCGAATCCGATGCCGCGTTGGAATTTCTTCTCGAAAAAAGCCCGCAGGAACGCGAGGAAATTCTCGTCGCGGGCGCGCGGGAACGCTACGCGCAAAAAGTCGCGTTCATGCGGCGGCGGCTCGAAAACACGCCGCGGGAACGGCTTCCGCACGAGCTTGTTTTGGAAACGCTCGGGCTGCGGCGCAATCGCGCGCCGATGTCGCGGCTCGCGCTGAAATTTTCGCCGTCGGCGATGTTGATTGCGGGAACGGACGCGCTGTTTCGCTCCGAAGCGGGCGCGTGGAAGCTCGCGGGCGTGCGTCCCGCCAATCACCCGCGCGCGCGGCTTGCGCAGTATTTGGCGTTGCTGGAAAAAAATCCGGAGTGGACGCGCATGCTGTTTGAAACGATGCGGGAATTTCCCGCCGGCGACGATTTTTCACTTTCGGGAAAATCCTATCGCGCGAAAGCGAAATTGCCGGCGTTGCACAAACGCCTTGCGGAAAACGTTTTCGCGGGAACGCTCGGCGGCACGCGCTTTGAAACGCTGATGTGCGATGCGCTGTTCCCGCTCGCGGCGGCGCTCCGAGATGCGGATTTCTTCGCGCCGTGGTTTCATTGGTTCATCGGAGATGCGCCGGCGCGAGTTGCCGTCGTGTTGCGCGATGCGAAACTCGTTTCGCGGGAACGTCCGCTCTGCAACGGCGCGTTTCAGGGACTGCTTCAGCTTCTTCTTCGGCGCGGCTGAAAATCAATTTTTCGCGCGATTCTTCGGCGTTATCGAAAAATCGCGGCGAAAACGCGGCGAATGAGGAACGCAATGATGTTTCCCCAGAGAATCGACGTCAGAATCATCAGCACCCAAAAACCGACGCCGCCGTCCGCGAACCCGAAAAACCCGCTCACCCATTGCCCGGGCTGAGTCAGCACGAATGCGATTTTTTCCGCGAAGCGGGAACAGCCGTGCGCAAACTCGGAATCGCATTGTTCCGCAAAGCGAAATCCGAAACGCAATCCGCACGAGAGCGCAAAGTGGACGAGCGAAAAAATGAACGATAGCCGCAACATTTCGATGACGACGGGAACGCGGGAACGGGAAAAAATTTACGCCGCAGGAGCTTCCGGCGCAGCGGCGGGAACGCCCTCCGCCGCCGGCGATGCGGGAACGAGCGGCACGGACGCGGCGGCAACCGCGAGAATCTGCCGCGTGCGCTCGGTGATGCCCGCCCAATCTTCCGCCTCGATCATTTCTTTCGGGCAAACCCACGACGCGCCGCACGCAATCACCTGCGGGAGCGCAAGCCAGCGCCCGATGTTTTCCGGCGTGATTCCGCCCGCAGCAATCACTTTAAGATTGTGCTTGTGCGTGAACGCGGCGAGCGATGCCGCAAGCACTTCCGGACCAATCGGCTCCGCCGGGAAAAATTTTTGAACTTCGCAACCGAACGAAAGCGCCTGCGTGACGTTTGACGGCGTGAAAAATCCGGGAACGAACGGAAAACCCGCTTCCGACGCCGCTTTTACCACCGCGGGATCGAAGCCCGGCGCAATGCCGAAACTCGCGCCCGCCGACGCCGCAACGGAAATTTCGTCAACCGACAGGAGCGATCCCGCGCCGACGACCATTTCCGGGACTTCCGCCGCGAGGCTCGCCACGGACGCCGGCGCCGCCGCCGAACGGAACGACACTTCCACGACGTCGCAACCGCCCGCGAGCAACGCGTGCGCCAACGGAACGGCTTTCGCAGGATCATCAAAAATCGCGATAGGAATGACGCGAAGACCGGAGAGGTGATGAATTACGGTTTCCATTTTTCAAAAAAATAAATTTGTTCAGGGAAAGGTCAGAAAAAAAAACGATGGGCGAATGCTATGCGCTTCCCCGAAAAAATGCCATAGAATAATTCGGAGGGTGTAAGGTCGCGAGGTGGAGGGTGTAAGGGGCTAATTTCTAATTTTCGCGGGAACGCGGAAATTGGGGGCGGAGACGTCCACGTCTCCGCGCGGGAACGCGGTGCGCGTAGTGTCGCCTCTCCGAGGCTCCGGGATGCGAGAGCTGCGTTCCCCACGCTCACGCGTGGGGTTAGAAACGTTGCGCGTCTCCGACGCTTGAAACTTTTCTTCATTTTTGCCTACGGCAAAAAGTTGAGGAGTTGAAAATGTTGAGGAGTTTAGAAGTATCGTGCGGATTTTTGCCTACGGCAAAAATTTAAGGTGAGCGTTATTCACTATTCACT
>CAVEBA010000022.1:13299-15422 GCA_963613695.1 Sphaerochaetaceae bacterium | reverse complement strand
TTTTCTTTATTTTTCGGGCTTTACTTATCCAGATTTAAGCTATGAGCAAGCAAGATATCGCATCCGAAAAACCGACACTGATCAAACGCGGCACTGCCGAAAGCGGCGCGAAAATGCGCGGCGCGGACGTTGTCGTGCGTTGCCTCGAACTTCTCGGCGTCGATACGGTATTTGCGTATCCGGGCGGCTCGGCGATTGAATTGAATCAAGCGCTGTCGAAAACGAAAAAGATGCGCGTTATCCTTCCCCGCCACGAACAGGGCGGCGGCTTCATGGCGAGCGGCTATGCGCGTTCCACGGGCAAGCCGGGCGTGTGTTTCGCGACGAGCGGTCCGGGCGCGACGAATCTCGTTACGACGATTGCCGATGCGTTCATGGACAGCATTCCCGTCATTTTCATCACGGGACAGGTTTTTTCGCAGTTCATCGGGAAACAGGCGTTCCAGGAAACGGACTTTTTCGGCATGACGCTTCCCGTCGTGAAGCACAGCTTTCTCGCGCTGAACGCGGAAGAGCTTCCGGAAATCATGTTCAAGGCGTTCAAAATCGCGACGAGCGGACGCCCGGGACCCGTGGTCATCGACATTCCGAAAGATGTCCAGCAAGCGCTTTTCACGCCGAAATTCCCGAAATCGCCCGATGATTTTCCGGTGAAAATTCCGGGCAAACAACACGCGATGGACGACGAGCTGAAGCTCGTGCTCGATCTCATTTCCTCCGCAAAAAAACCGGTGCTCTACATCGGCGGCGGCATCATTTCGTCGGAATCGACCGAGCTTTTCCGCAAATTTGCGAAACTGACGGGCGTTCCCGTGGCTTCGACGCTGATGGGGCTGGGCGTGTTCCCGCCGGACGATCCGCAGTCGCTTTACTGGTTCGGAATGCACGGCACCGTTGCCGGCAACTGGGCGGTTTATCATTCGGATTTGCTCATTGCGATGGGCGCGCGTTTCGATGACCGCATCACCGGGCCCGTCAACACGTTTGCGCCGAACGCGACCATTGTTCACTTCGACATCGACCGCGCCGAGCACAACAAAAACAAGCGCGTGCAGTTCCCGATCGAGGGCGAAATTCACGACGCGCTCACGCGTTTGCTCAAACTCGCCGAACGCATCTGTTTCAAAAAACCCGATTTGACCGAATGGTTCAAAACGATTGACGGTTGGAAAAAACAGCACCCGTTCCCGTTCAGCTACGACCGCCACGGCTCGCCGCACATCATGCCGCAGGAAGCGATCGAAACGCTCTACCGCGAGACCAAGGGCGATGCGATCGTGTGCACGGGCGTCGGTCAGCACCAAATGTGGACGCCGCAATACTACCATTTCAAAGAACCGCGCACGTTTATCAGCTCGCTCGGCTCGGGAACGATGGGCTTCGGCGTTCCCGCGGCTTGCGGCGTTGCCGTCGCGCATCCGGAGAAAACCGTTGTCAACGTGGACGGCGACGGCTCCGTGCTGATGAACATTCAAGAGCTCGCCACGATGACGGTGGAAAAACTTCCCGTCAAAATTATGATTTTGAACAATCAGTTCCTCGGAATGGTCGCGCAATGGGAAGATTGCTTCTACAACTCCAATCGCGGACAAACGCTCCTCGGCGACGTAAATAACATCGGCTCGCCCGACAACATTCCCGGACTGTTCCCGGACTTCGTCACCATCGCCAAAGGCTTCGGCGTGAACGGTCGCCGCGTGATTCGGCGCGAAGATCTTCAAGCCGCCGTGCGCGAAATGCTCGACACGCCCGGACCGTTCGTGCTCGACGTTGTCGTGCCCTACGGCGAACACGTGCTTCCGTTCCTCCCCGCCGGTCGTTCCGCGCTCGAAATCATGACAAACGATTCCTGCAGCGACTGCACCGTCGCGCGCATGGAAAAACTCTGGGGCAAAAAAAATTAAGGCACCGCCCCGGCGTTCCCGCGCCGGTTCTTAAAAAAACATCTGCGCAAATCGACATTCGCGGCAAGATATTTTTCTTTGCCGCAGATGTCGCTGAAGAGCGCGGATGTTTTTTTCTTTTACTTGTGCCTTGCCGGTAAAAACGGTTCTCCGGACTACCCGCAAAGCGGGAATCAACAGGCGCGAAGCGCCGACTCACCTTTTTTCGCGCTCCCGCGA
>CAVEBA010000022.1:0-13289 GCA_963613695.1 Sphaerochaetaceae bacterium | reverse complement strand
TGGTTCCTGCTCCGCGGGAACGCGCTCAGTAGTTCATTTTATTTTTTGAGCCACGAGACGTCTTCCGTATTGTCGAATTGTGCGCCGTGCGCGAGATAAATCGCTATCGCGCGGTCGTTGTCGGCGCGCACCCAAAACTGCACTTGCGCCGCGCATTCCGATTCCGCAAGGCGAAGCAGATCCCGCAAAACCTGCCCGCCGCCGAATTTCGCAAACCAAAAGTGCCACACGATTTTCTTTCCGATACGCGAAAACACGGTGCTCGCGCGGACTTCGCCCGCAGCATCGCGGCGAATGAGAACACGCATTCCAGCAACGATTCTCCGCCATTCCGCTTCGGCGGGAACGTAGTCCGTGTAAACGGAAAATGTCTTTGAAAGCACCGCGTAAAGTTTTTCGGCATCTGCCGATTGCGCGAATTCCGGCGGCGTTTCGTGTGCGTCGTTCCCGTATTTTTCCAAAATTCGTCGCGAGAAAAACATGCGACGATAGCGGGCAATTTTTACGAATCCCGCCGCCTCGAATGCGGCAGAAAATGCTTCCGGCACGGCGCCGCGCGAGGGCATGTTCACAACGTATTCGGCATCGTCGAGCATCGCGAGCGCGCGGCTCAACGCGCGAAAATTTTCAGCAAAAAAATACAACCGAAAGTGCGAGTGCTCGGGAACGCGAAAAAGCATCACGCCGTCGGATTCCGAAATTTCCCACGAAGCGTCGGGTTCCCGAAAAACGTTGCTGCAAGCTGCTCCGCGGGAACGCCATTGCGCGATGCGTTCCCGCAGAGCATCGGTATTTTCGCGATGCCAGACGATCATTTTCCGTTTTCGAGCAACGCGGCAAGCGCCTTGCGGTCGATTTTTCCGTTGGCGTTCTGCGGGAGTTTTTCGAGACGGCGAAGCTCTGTCGGAATCATATATTTCGGGAGCGATTTACCGAGCTCGAGCAAAAGTTCCCGCGGCGGAATTTCGCGTTGCGCTTCGTAAAAAAGCACGATGCGGGAACGCGCACGGTCGTAGGAAACGCAGACGTTTTCAAGCGCGGGAACGCGCCCGAGTGCCGTTTCGATTTCTCCGAGCTCGATACGGTAGCCAAGATGTTTTATCTGAAAATCGCGCCGTCCTTCGAAAATAATTTCGCCGCGTTCGTTGAGATGAACAATGTCTCCCGTGCGATAAATTTTTTCCGAAAAATTTTTGTTTTCGGGATTTTGCACGAAGGCGGCATCGGTTCGCGCGGGATCGTTCCAGTAGCCGAGCGCGAGCGAAGTGCCACGCACGCAAAGCTCTCCCGAAACGCCGGGCGCGCGGACGCGGCGGTTTTGTTCGTCCAAAATCATTACGTCGGAATTGCGGCAAGGCTTGCCGATGGGCAACGGCTCGTCATCGCGGAAATCGCGATCAAGCGTGTAAAACGTGCAATCGACGCAAATTTCCGTCGGTCCGTAAAGATTGGAAAAAACGGCGTTCGGATAGTAGCGCCGCCAAACGTTCAGTTGCTTCGTCGGCATGACTTCGCCCGCGAAAAGAATGCGTTCTAAGGGCGGACGAATTTTTTCCAGTAGCCCGAGATTTGCAATATTCACGAGAACGGACGGCACAAAGAAAACCGTGTTCACGCGTTTTTCCGCAAAGAATTCCAGCAGACGAATCGGGAACGAAAAAAGTTCCTCCGGAGTGAGAATGAGCGTCAGCCCCGTCGCGAAACACAGGTAGAGATCGAGCACGGAATTGTCGAAATGCAGCGGTGCCTGATTTGCCATAACATCGCTTTCGCACACGTTGTAGCACGCGCGCGCCCACTCGATGTAATCGATGACGGAACGATGCGCAATCGTCACGCCTTTCGGCGTTCCCGTGGAGCCCGAGGTGTTGATAATGTAGGCGGGATCGGTATCGATGAGCGTTTCGAAGCCGTTCGCGGGAACGGCGGTTCGCGCCTCAGCGATGAGCAAAATTCTTTCCTGCGGAAACATTTCTGCGAGCACCGGAGCATGCGCCGCATCGGTGATGATTAGCTCGGGAGCGAGGTTCTCGAGAATTGCGTGAATGCGTTCCCGCGGGCTTTTCACGTCGAGCGGCACGTAGATATTTCCGGAGAAAAGCGTTCCCGCGAGCGCACAAATTGCGTCGATGCTCTTCGGCAGAAAAATTCCGATCGGGCGTCGCGTGAACGCACGTTTCTGCAGAATCGCTCCGGAAACGGCGCGCGCATCTGCAATAAGCTGCGCAAACGTGATCGTTCCCGCGCGGTCTTCGAGCGCGATTTTATCCGGAACACGCGCGGCAGTTTCGATGAGATATTCAATGACGTTGATTTTCATTTTCGGAGCAAATCGAAAGATTTTTTTTCAGAGAACGCCGCCGACATGATGCGCCGGATTGCCGACGAGAATGCCGCCGTCGCGATGTTTTTTGTAAACAACGCTTCCCGCCGCAACGCGATTGCCGTTCCCGATTTTTGACGACGGCAACATCGAGGCGTGCGAACCGAAAAAATTCAGATCGCCGATTTCCGCGTGCCCACAGATGTCGCAATGCCCGGAAAGCACGTTGAAATCGCCGACAACCGTGTCGTGCGCAACCGTTGTAAGCGAATTTACGACATTCCCGATTCCGAATTTCAGCGAAACCGTGATTGAGTTCGGGCAAAAAATCGACGCTTCCGTGCGTGCGAGAATTTCGTCGCCCACCATTGCGCTCGGATCAACGAGATTCATGAAACGCGCGCCGCGCGCCTTGAAGCGGTCGTAAATTGCTTTGCGCGCGTGCGGCGAACCGACGGCGATGATGAATTCCCGTGTCGGGAGAATCGCAACGGAATCTTCGTCGCCCAGAAAAAATTCGCCCATTCCGTAAGACAAAATCGAGCTCGCTTCCTTTGCTGCGAAGCCACCGAATTTCGCGGGAAAGCCCATGCCGAGAATTTTTTGCAGCATAAGCCGGCATTCGTAGGCGAATCCGCCCGCGCCGATAATGATGATTTCCGTGTCGGTCATTTTTATAATTTATTTTTAAATACAAAATCCGCCGTCCACAGGAATTTCCGTTCCCGTGATGAAACGAGCAGCTTCGGAAAAAAGAAATGCGGCGATTCCGGCAATGTCTGCGGGAACGCCGATGCCGAGCGGCTGAGTCGCCGCTGCGCGTTCCCGTGCGTCCTCGTTGCGAAAAAGCGCTTCCGTCATCGGAGTGAGAACGGCTCCGCACAGTAGCGTGTTCACGCGGACACGTGGCGCAAGTTCGCGCGCGAGCGTCCGTGCATAAGCGTTAAGCGCGCCTTTTCCCGCCGCATAAAAACTCTTCCCGGAGCAACCGCGCACAGAAGCAACACTCGAAATGAAAATCACATTTTCAAGCGCCGCGCCGTTCACGCGTTTTTTCAGCAAAGCAGAGACAGTCGCCATTGCGGAAAAAACGCCGATATCAAAAAGCTCGCGCACGCGGTCGAGATCGCAATTGCGCGCATGCTCGAAAAAATCCGTTCCCGCGCAATGAACGAACCCGGAAATTTCGCCGTGGGCGGCAATCGCTTCGGCAATTTTTTCCTGCGTTCCCGCAAGATCTTCGCGAGCGAAATCGGAAACGATGACGGCGTGCGCGGCGGCATTCGGCAAACGTTCCCGCAGTGCGGCAAGCTTTGTCGCATCGCGTCCGTGCAACAGTAGCGCGTGCGTTTCCGCAAGGCGCGCGGCAATTGCGGAGCCGATGCCCGACGTCGCCGCAGAAATCAGAATGCGCTTCGGCATGGCGGGAACGTCAACGCATTTTCTCGGAGACGGCGGCGACGAAATCGCCGACGGTTTCGCAAGCGCGGAGGTCTTCCGTTTTCAGAAAAACGCCGTATTCGCGCTCCACATAGGCGATAAGCGAAATCGCAGCAACGGAATCCCATTCTTCAAAGTCGCGCAATTTATCGGCGGCAGAAACGGTTTCGACGTCGAGGACGTCGGCAATTTTTGCATACAATTTTTCCATGAGATTTTCGGATTTTCAAATTTCGATGATTTTACGAAAGTCAAGCGGCCCGAGGTCGAGCAGTGCGGCGGAAATCGTCAGCCCAACGCCGAATCCGCACAGTAGCGTTTTGTGCGTTCCCGCGCAGAGTTGTGCGCCGAGATTGTCTGCAAGAACCGTCGGAATTGTTGCCGAGCTGGCGTTCCCGTAGCGCGTAACGATATCGTTCGGCATTTTTTCGCGCGGCACGCCGAGCGCGTCCGCGAGTTTTTCCAACATGAAACGATTCGGTTGGTGAAAGGCGAAAAATTCCACGTCCTCCTTGCTCGTTCCCGCGTGCGCAAGCAGCTCTGCAATTGCGGGCGGAACTTTTTCCTGAACAAACGAAAAAACGCTCGCGCCTTGCATGACAAGATTGTCCGCCGCGCGAATGTTGCCGTCGGCATCTTCCTCTTCGCGCGCCGTTTCCGGCGAACAAGGACGACGAAAGCCGCCGGCGGGAATGTTGATCGCGAACGCACCTTCGCCGAACGTTTTGTTGAGGCAAAAAACCGGGCTCGGCTCGCGGGAACGCTCGACAATCGTGAGCGATGCACCGTCGCCGACAAGCGGGTGGCTGTTGCGGTCGCGCGGATTGACTTTGCGACTAAGCACGTCTCCCGCCACGACGGCGACTTTGCGAAATGCCGGATTTTCCAACAACAGAAATGCTTCGAACAACCCGTGCAAATAACCCGCGCAACCTTGATTCAAATCAAGGCAAAGCACATCTTCCCGCAAACCGACGGCATGCTGAACAATGACGGACGTTTGCGGAATGAAATAATCCGGAGACTGCGTGACGAGCACGAGCGCATCGATTTCCTCCGGGCGCACGTTCGTTCCCGCGAAAAGTGCGCGAAACGCCGCAATCGCCAAATCTGAAATGCTCATATTTTCGGGCGCAATGCGGCGACGGTCGTAACCCATCAGCTCTTTGAGCTTCATTGATTTGCGCAACGGGAAATTGTAGTTTTTCGCGTCTTCGTCGAAGCTCCGTGTATTCGCGGGAACGCAAGCGATTACCCCCGCGATGCGCTTTCCGGAAAAATCGAAAATCATTTCTGATTTCTCCGGACGAGCGCCGCCATGCCGGCAACCGTATCGAAGTTTTCCGGGCGAATGTCCGTTCCCGCAACGGAAATTCCGAACGCCTTGTCGAATGCGGCGGAAAGCGTCAGCACATCGAACGAATCGAGCAATCCGTCCTCGATGAAATGCATGTCCGCAGTCGCATCGAGATCAGGGCGGCTTTCCGCGATGATTTTCAAAATTTTTTCTTCGATAGAATCCATACTTTTTTTGACATTCTGGAATGTTAGCGCAAGGAAACGCAAGCACATTCGGGAAAGTCAAATCTGCTTTTTTGCGGAACATCGCTGTGCGATTAGACTTTTGGCAATGTCTAAAAGCTCACGAGAGTTTTCCATTTCTGTGCCGATGGAGGTGCTTGAAGCCTACGCATCGTGCCAGAACATGAAAAACTTTGCCTCGTTCGCACGCGAGGCGATTATTCGTCGGCTGAATGCGGAATTCGGATTTTCGTTAGACGAAAAAGCGGGGAACTTTCGACAGGGACAACGCGTCGATCTGCTCGGCGGCAAGCGGGCAGAAAAACTCCCGATGCTGCAACGACAGGCGGAACACGCCCGTGCCTCGCGTCGCAAAAAAAACGTTGAATAAATAGTGGAACCGGCGTTCCCGCGCCGGTTGATTCCCGATTGAAGGGAGAAAAAAAGCGTTCCCGCGAATTTTTGCGGGAACGCTTTTTTTTGCTTTTTACTGCTGCGGGCGAGCGCCGGAATTTCCGGGACGCGGACCGCGATTGTGGCGATTTCGGCGATTGCCGCCGCGGAAACCGCCGTTCCCGCCGTGATTGCCGTCTTTGCGGAAATCTCCGCCCTTTTTACCGTCGCGGAATTTTTTTCCGTGACGATTGCGGTATTTCCCGCCTCGGCGGTTTTTGTCTTTCTTCTTTTTCTTATCCAAACCGAAAATCGAAAGAATCTTCGCTTTGAATTTTTGCCAAAAGGACGGATCCTTTTCCTGTTCGGGAATCGGCGCCGGCTCGATGATGAGCTTCGCGCGATTCGAATTCGTGTTCGACTGCGGGTGGCGGCGCGGCGCGGATTCGCCCGACTCCGTAAGGCACCAACCCTGCGCGGCGGGCGCAGCGTCCGTGCGTGCGGCGATTTCCGCCGCCTTTTCGCGACGTTCCCGCGCGCGGCGGAAGTCCTTGTCCTTGTCGTAGCCGTCCACGAATTTTCCCGACAACGTTTCCGTTGCTTCGCCGGGATTTTCGACGATACCGACGCTTTGCGCCGGATTTTTGCCGTCGCGGGAACCGCGACCGGAATTTCCGCGACGCAGACCGCGCCGACCGTGTTTTTTGACGTTCGCGTTTTCGCCGTCGCTCGCCGCGGGCGAGGAGGCTTCAATCGGACTGAGCGGAAGCACATCGCTAAGCGAGGCTTCGAGTTCGGATTCGACGAGACGTTCGTGTTTTTCCTCCGCGGGAGCGGAGACTTCGGGGGCGCCGGCATTTTCCGGCGCAGGGGAGACGACGCTGTTTTCCGCAGATTCCGGCTGCGGCGCGTCCTGATTTTGTGTTTCAGACATTGCTGTGTATTATTACTCTTTTTGTTGCGTCTTCGCTTGCCGTCGCAACGTGCGCGAAATCAACGGGAATCGGCGTGAATGTGCGCGTGTTTCGGCGTTCCCGTGCTCGGGAACGCGCCGGCTGTAAATGACGATTCGCCATGTTCGGCAGTTCGAAGAACCGTGAAAATTTTCCGTATTCAAAAGAAATTTTCGGAAAATGAAAAGGGAAAAGATTCGGCAAGGAATCGGAAATCGGAAATCAGATAGGTAAAAATACGAGCCGAGGAAGTCGTTTTTTTTTCGTCGCGAGAGAGCGGGCGGGCAGATATGTTTTCGGGCAATTATGAACAATCCGTTTCAGACGCTTCGCGAATTCAACAGCCCGGGAGCGGGCAAAAAAGGTTTTTATTACAGCGTTCCCGCGCTTGAACAGGCGGGAATCGGGCGAGTCTCGAAAATGCCGGTGTGTTTGCGGGTCGTGCTCGAAAGCGTGTTGCGCAACTGCGACGGCACGCTTGTCACGGAAAACGACGTGCGCACGCTTGCGAATTGGAATGCGGCGGCGCCGGCGGACACGGAAATTCCTTTCACGGTGGCGCGCGTGTTGTTGCAGGATCTCACGGGCGTGGCGTTGCTTGTCGACCTTGCGGCGATGCGCGATGCGGTGGCGAAACTCGGGCGCGATCCCGCGTTGATTGAGCCGCTGGTGCCGATGGACATGGTTGTCGATCACTCCGTGCAAATTGACTACGCGGGAACGCCGGACGCGTTTCGCAAGAACATTGAAAAAGATTTTTCGCGCAACACGGAACGCTACGAATTGCTGAAATGGGGGCAAGGCGCGTTCAAAACGTTTTCCGTTGTGCCGCCGGCGGTCGGCATCTGCCACCAAGTGAATTTGGAGCATCTCGCACGCGTTGTTTTTGAAAAAGAAACGGCGGCGGGAACGGTATTTTACCCGGATTCGGTTGTCGGCACAGACTCGCACACGACGATGGTGAACGGGATCGGCGTTGTCGGTTGGGGCGTGGGCGGCATCGAAGCGGAAGCGGGAATGCTGGGGCAACCGGTGTGTTTTCAAACGCCGGAAGTCATCGGCGTGCACCTCACGGGAACGCTGCCGGAAGGCGTGCTTGCAACGGATCTTGCGTTGCGCGTGACGGAGATTTTGCGCGCGGCGAAAGTCGTCGGAAAATTCGTGGAATTTTTCGGCGAAGGCGCGGGAACGCTTTCGCTTGCCGATCGCGCGACCGTGGCGAACATGGCGCCGGAATACGGTGCAACGATGGGATTTTTCCCCGTTGATGAAAAGACGTTGGACTATTTGCGCCTCACGGGACGCGACGAAAAGAAAGTCGCGCTCGTCCGCGATTATCTGCAAGCGCAAGGTATTTTCGGCATGCCGAAAGCGGGCGAAATCAACTACACGAAAGTCATTGAATTGGATCTTTCGACGATTACTCGCTCGGTCGCGGGACCGAAACGCCCGCAGGATCGCATCGAGCTCGGGAACGTGAAAAACGTTTTTGAAAAATTCGTTGCGGAAACGAAGGGCGCGCCGACATCGGCGGGAACGCTGCGCGACGGGAGCATCGTCGTTGCCGCGATTACGAGCTGCACGAACACTTCGAATCCGAGCGTGCTCATCGCCGCGGGATTGCTCGCGAAACGCGCCGTCGAAAAAGGGCTGAGCGTTCCCGCGCACGTAAAAACTTCGCTTGCGCCGGGTTCGCGCGTTGTCACGGATTATCTGAACGCGACAGGACTCACGCCGTATTTGGACAAGCTCGGCTTCAATCTCGTCGGCTACGGTTGTGCGACGTGCATCGGCAATTCCGGACCGCTTGCGCCGGAAATTGAAGAGGCGATTCGCAAAGAAAAACTCATTACGGCGAGCGTGCTTTCCGGAAACCGCAATTTCGAAGCGCGCATTCATCCGCTCATCAAATCGAATTTTCTGATGTCGCCGCCGCTCGTCGTAGCATTTGCGATCGCGGGGAAAATCGATATCGATCTCGAAACGGAACCGCTCGGCATCGGCGCGGACGGCGCGCCCGTTTATCTCAAGGATATTTGGCCGAAACAGGCGGAAATCGACGCGTTGATTTCCGCCGGCGTGAAGCCGGAAATGTTTGCGAAGCGCTACGCATCGTTCGACGATGCGACGGCGGAATGGAAAACCGTTCCCGCGAGCAAAGGCGCGCTTTTCGGTTGGCGCAACGATTCGACTTACGTGCAGTTGCCGCCGTATTTTGACGGCTTCGGCATGGAGCCGCCGCCGCCCGCGAAACTTTCGGGAATGCGTCCGCTCGCGATTCTCGGCGACTCCGTTACGACGGATCACATTTCGCCGGCGGGTGCGTTTTCGCCGGAAACGCCTGCCGGGAAATATCTTTCCGAACGCGGCGTTCCGCGCGAAAAATTTAACACCTACGGCTCACGTCGCGGGAACGACCGCATCATGGTGCGCGGCACGTTTGCAAATGTTCGCATCAAAAATAAAATGGCGGACGGCAAGGAAGGCGGCTTTACGAAACTGCAACCTGCGGGAACGCTCACGACGATTTTTGAAGCGAGCGAAGCCTACAAGCGCGCGGGAACGCCGCTCATCGTTTTCGCGGGAGCGGATTACGGCATGGGCTCCTCGCGCGACTGGGCGGCGAAAGGTGCTGCATTGCTCGGCGTTCGCGTTGTTGTCGCGCGGAGTTTCGAACGCATTCATCGCTCGAATCTCATCGGCATGGGCGTGATTCCGTTAGAATTTACAAACGGCGAAAGCGCGGAAACGCTCGGGCTTGACGGCACGGAAACGTTTGATATCGAGGGGCTTGAAAATCCCGTAAAACCGAAGCAGACGGTGACGCTCGTCATTCGCCGCGCAAACGGCGAAATCGTGAAAACGACTTTGCGTTGCCGCATCGACACGCTCGCGGAATCGCATTACCTCGCAAACGGCGGAATTCTGCAATACGTTCTCCGCAAAATTCTGAAATGACGCGAGCTTCCGATTTTTCCGCAAACGGCGTTCTCACTTTTCTTTTGCGGGAACGCGTTCGTTGATTTAGTTTCCGTGAAGTTTTATGCAGACGATACTTGAAGGCGCCGGCTGGTTTATTTGGCCGCTCGGATTTTGCTCGGTGATTGCGACGGTCGTCATCATCGAACGGTTGATTGCTTTGCGCGAAGCGCGCGTGCTCCCGCGCAAGGCACTCGAACTGATTCTTGCAGGAGATTTCGAATCTGCGGGAAAAGCGTTCCCGCGCACTTGCGGCGGACGTATCGTAAATTTTGCGTTGAGGGAAAAACCGGACGCCGGCGCCCTCGCCGCTTACGCGCGGCTCGAAGTTTCGCGCATGGAACGCGGCATGTTTATTCCGGAATCCATCGTTTCGATTGCGCCGCTTATCGGGCTTTTCGGAACGGTTTACGGGCTTTACATTCTTTTCCCGGAAAACGGCGGAATGCCGGATCAGCAAATGCTTGTGCGCGGTGTCGGGCTCGCGCTGACGACGACGATGCTCGGCTTGCTCATCGCGATGCCGGTGTTGCTCGCGAACAATTTTATCATGCGTCGAATCGAGGTGTTGGCTTCGCGTCTTTCCCTCGCCGTCGAACGCCTGACTTCCGCCGAAATTTCCAAAAACTGAAATTTTTATCATCGTCTTTTTTTTCAGAAAAAAAATTTATGAGTAAAGAAATTGAAGAAGGTTTGGTGCTTGATTTTGACTTCACGAAACTGCGCAAAGCGGTCGCCCAGTGTCAGTCGGACGTCGTTCCCGTCGTTGCACAAGACGCGGACACGAAAGAAGTGCTGATTGTGGCTTATGCGAATAAGCTCGCGTTGGAAACGGCGTTGAAAGAAGGCATGGCGACGTTTTGGAGCACGTCGCGCAACGAACTTTGGCTCAAAGGCAAAACTTCGGGCGACTATCTGAAGCTCGTCGAAGTGCGCGTGAACTGCGAGCAAAATTCGCTGCTTTATCTCGTGCGCCCCGCCGGAAAAGGCGCCTGCCACACGAAAGGCAAAGACGGGCTTCCCCGCCGCAGCTGCTATTATCGTTCGCTCAATCTGAACGACGGGAAAACGCTGAGTTTCGTTCCGGGAATGGAGTGAAACTCGGACGGATTTTTTCGAAGAAAAAATGCGAGCGGAACTCGAAATCATTCTTCAAAATCTTCATGCGCTCAAAGACGAGGGCATGAAAGAAGTTTTTGTCGATGACGAGACGCTCGAGGAATTGCGGGAACGCGTAGCCGCCGCAACGGCGGAAGAAAAAGTTTTCTCTGCAAAAAAATCTGCCGTTCCCGCGCGGGAACGCGAAGTTCCGGCGCCCGCCGCAAAAAAAGAATCTGTGTTCGAAGATTTTACTTTTACGAAAGCAAAAGAAACTCTTCACGAAAAAAAAGAAGAAGCAGAAGCGGCACCGGCGTTCGATTTTTCCGTCAGCGAAGCGCGCGCGGCGTGCGTTCCCGCGGAAGGCTCGAATGCAGAACGCCTTTCCGCCCTGCGGGAACAGATGCTCGGCGATCCCGTTTGCAACGCGCATCTTCACGCGGGGAAAAAACTTGTTTTCGGCACGGGAAATCCCGAGGCGGAGATTTTTTTCTGCGGAGAAGCGCCGGGAGCGGAAGAAGAAACGCAGGGCGAACCTTTTGTCGGTCCCGCCGGGCAACTGCTTACAAAAATGATTCTTGCGACCGGGCTTCAGCGGGAAAACGTTTACATCGGGAACATTATGAAATGGCGCCCCGAAATGCCTACATCCTACGGAAATCGTCCGCCGACTCCGGACGAAATGCGCTATTGCCTGCCCTACCTTGCCAAGCAAACGGAAATCATTCGCCCGAAAGTAATCGTCGCTCTGGGATTGACCGCGATAAACGGACTTCTCGGATTTGATCCGGAAAGACGGATCGGTGCGATGCGCGGGAAGAAACTTTTTTTTCACGAAATTCCGGTCGTCGCAACGTATCACCCGTCATATTTGCTAAGAAACGATTCCGTAAAATCGAAACGTGCGGCATGGGAAGATTTTTTGGAGATGATGAAAATTGCCGGGCTTCCTATTTCCGAACGCCAGCGCAATTTTTTCCTACCGAAAAAAGTCTGATTTTTTGCGGCGCGGGAACGCGAATCAAAAGGCATTTTTATTTCGCAAAAAACGCCTTTTTCAATTATCTGTGAGGGCGAACATTTATTAGAGATGAGTGAGGAAACTTCAGAAACTGCGAAAATCGTCATCGAAGGCAAAGAATACGTTGCTCCCGTGTTTTACGGAAGTGAGGGAGAACGCGCCATCGATATTATGAAGTTGCGTTCGCAGACGGGATACATCACTTACGACGACGGCTACGGGAACACGGGATCCTGCACGAGCGAAATCACTTTCATCGACGGCGAAAAGGGAGTTTTGCGTTACCGCGGCTACCCTATTGAAGAATTAGCGGCACGTTCTAATTTTATTGAAAGCGCCTATCTCGTCATTTACGGGAAACTGCCGAACGCGAAAGAGTTGGAAGATTTTCGTAACAACATTCTTTTGAGCGCGGGAATTCACGAAGGCTTGAGAAATTCTTTTGCCGGGTTCCCGCCGTCGGCGCATCCGATGGCGGTGCTTTCCGCAATGCTGAACGCTCTCGGTTGTTATTATCCGGAACTTTCTTCCAACAACCGCAAGCAAGACCTCGAAAATTTTGATAAAACCGCAACCGTACTGATTTCCAAAGTGCGCGCGCTTGCGGCAATGTCGTATCGATTCCGCAACGGTTATCCCGTGATTTATCCGAAGCGCGGCTACAACTACTGCGAAAATTTCCTGCACATGATGTTTTCCATGCCGGGAGAAGATTCGCAGGTGCATCCGGATATCGCCAAAGTGCTCGATATTCTTTTGCTTTTGCATCTCGACCACGAACAAAATTGTTCTACTTCCACGGTGAGAATGGTCGGAAGCGGCGGTGCAAACCTTTTTGCCTCCGTTTCCGCAGGAGTTTGCGCACTTTGGGGACCGATGCACGGCGGCGCAAACCAAGCCGTCATCGAAATGCTTACGCATATTGAAGAATCGGGTGACGACGGAAGTAATTTTGTCCAAAGAGCAAAAACCGGAGAAGTTCGGCTCATGGGATTCGGACATCGCGTTTATAAAAATTACGATCCGCGCGCGAAAATTTTGCGGGAACAGTGCCGCAAGGTTGTGGACGCAATCGGAGCCGGAGATCCGCTCTTGAAAATTGCGCACAGATTGGAAGATATCGCGCTTAACGACGAGTATTTTCAAAAGCGGAATCTTTATCCGAACGTCGATTTTTACAGCGGGATCATTCTCCGCGCACTCGGCATTCCCGTAAACATGTTCCCGGTCATTTTTGCAATGGGACGCATGCCCGGATGGATTGCCCAATGGTATGAAATGGCTTCACGCCCGAACGGAAAAATTCATCGCCCGCGCCAAATTTACACCGGAGAAAAAATTCGAGAATTTGTTCCTCTTATGAAGCGCGACTAAGAGAAATTTTACAAAAAACAATATTTTCCTCGCGTAATTCATACGAATGCAAACAATGTAGAGCTATGAACGAACTCAGTTTCAGCGATCAAGCTATGGCGGAATTGAATAAACTTTCCGCTTTGGATCAGATGCCCCTGATTGAGGCGCTAAGCACTATCTCTCCGGAAGAATTACAGAAAAACAA
>CAVEBA010000021.1:0-15518 GCA_963613695.1 Sphaerochaetaceae bacterium | reverse complement strand
GACGGGAAGCGTTCCCGAATGGGCGGCTTCGTTGCCGGGCGGCGAAAAGTTTTTCGGTTTGATGACGTCTTTCGTGCCGACGCTGACGGCGGTGCTCGCGCTGACGCTCGCGTTTGCCTGTCTGAACAAATACATGCCGAAAACGGCGGTGCGTTGGCGTCCGGCGCTGATCGGCGGATTTTTCGTCGCGCTGATTTTTGTCGCGAGCCAAAAATTGACGATGCTTTACGTGAACCGTTTTTCGGAGTTCAATTCGATTTACGGAAACCTCGGCATCATTTTCATTTTGATGTTCATGATTTACATGGGCTGGATTTTTCTGTTGCTCGGCGGGCAACTTTCGTTCGCGGTGCAGAACGCAAAATATCTGAAAAATCTCAATCGCGAATGGACAGAAATCAGCCCGAAATCGAGGCAGGAAGCGTTTTTCGCCTGTCTTTTCGCCGTGTTTTCAACGTGTTCCCGCCGCGATCTCGGGCTGACGCCGAGCGAGCTTAGCAACGAACTTTGCATTCCCGTCAATCACGTGCTCGAATGCATCGACGTGCTCAAAGCTCAAAAAATGCTCGTCGCCGTCGCCGACGAAGATTCCGGCGAACCGCGCTACAACACCGCGGGAACGGTCGCGAAAATGACCATCGCCGAGCTGAAGCGGCGCTTCGACAATTTGCGCGAACCGCTCGCACTCGGCGGGAACGCGGCTCTGCGCGCGGCGCTCGCACGTTTTTCCGAAGCCTTTTCCGCGTGCCGCGACGAGACGACGCTCGAAGAGCTCGAATCCGCGTCCGGCGGGAACGGCTCTTCTCCGCGCGCCGGAGAAGTTGCGTTGTCGTAGCGGCAAAAAAACGGCGGGCGGCGAGCGTTCACGCCGTTTATTTTTCGTCGGTTTTTTATTCCTTTCCGCAGGCGGGAAAAGCAGGTAAATTTCTCGCACAATGACGCAGAAATTGATTTCCGAAAAAAATCTTTGGCAACGTTTGCCGGTGCGCTGGCGCGTGATCTTTCTGTTTTTGGCGCTGCTCGCGGCGTCCTACGGCGTGCGCCATCTGTTCCCGATGACGCCGGATTTGCGGGAAAATCAGAAAAGCGTCGAGGTTGACGAGCTTTTCGTGGAGTCCGTCTGGGAAAGCGCGGACGAAGCCGTCGCCGAAACGGACGGCGCGAAAACGCCGAAAGTGCAGGGGCGCGTGAGCGGGCTTTATCTTTCAAAACTTTTGCCGACGGGCAAAAAAATCCGCATCGCTTACGCGGAATACACGCCCGAAAACGTGGAAATGCCGGCTCCGCCGAACGTTCCCGCGACCGGCGACGAAAGCGTTCCCGCGGAAGAGGACGAGTCCGTGCTCGATCGCGCGGCGGCGAAAGCGGGCAAGCTTTACGATTCGTCGAAACGCGCCGTTTCCAAGGCGTGGAAAAATTGGCGCGATGGCGTTCCCGCGCACGTTCCCGTGCTTTTGTTGCACGGCGCGGCGCTCGACGGAAGTTCGCTCGACGCAATGGCGCGCGAAATCGTGCGCACGGGCGCGGCGACGCGCGTCGTTGTTCCCGATCTTCCCGGCGCGGGAGCGTCCTCGCGCGATGTCGCCGACTACTCGATCGAATCCGCCGCCGGAGAAATGTTTGAGTTGCTCAACGCGCTCGAAATCAAAGAAGTAAACGTGCTCGGCTTCGGCAACGGCGGCGGCGCGGCGATTTACATGGCGCATCGCGCGCCCGAGCGCGTGAAATCGCTCGCGCTCGTGTCCTCCGTCGGCGCACAGGAATTCGAGCTGTTGGGCAATCACATCGTGAACAAAATCGTCTACACGTTTCACCTCGGATTTTTCAAACTCGTGCAGGACGTGTTCCCGCATTTCGGGCTGATGGACGCGGGCAACGTGAACAAGGCGTTCGCGCGAATGCTTTGGGATTCCGATATCAGCGAGCTGAAAAAAAATCTTCGCGAGTGGGACGGTCCACTTTTTCTCGCGCACGGCGAAAATGACCTCGTGACGGATATCGTCGCCGCGCAATACACGGCGAAACTCGCGCCGCAGGCGGAAACGCATTTCGTTCCCGGCGGACATCACGTTTTTTTGAACGAACCGATTGCGCTCGGCGATGCTTATGCGGCGTTTCTCGCAAAAGTCGCCGTTCCCGCCGAAGCAAAAAAACTTTCCCGCGCGGAGCCCGTTCCCGCGGGAGCGCCGTTCCCGCCGATTGAAGCGGCGCACGGCGTGCGCGTGATCGTGCTGATGCTCGTGATTCTCGTCTGCACGTTCGTTGCGGAGGATCCGACTTGTCTCGCGTCCGGCTTGCTCGTCGCGCAAGGGCTTATCGATTTCGTTCCCGCGATGCTCGCGTGTCTCATCGGAATTTTCATCGGCGACAGCGCGTTGTATCTGATCGGGCGTTTTCTCGGGCGGCCCGTGTTGCGCAAGATTCCGTTCAAGTGGCTTATTTCCGAGCAGGAAGTGGATCGCATGTCGGATTGGTTCGACAAAAATCCGAAAGGTTTCGCGCTCATCGTGTCTTCGCGTTTCATTCCGGGCTCGCGCGTGCCGACATTTGTCGCGGCGGGAATTATGCGACTGAACATGGGCAAACTGATTTTGCTTTTCTTCATCGCCGCCGCCGTGTGGACGCCGCCGCTCATTTTGCTCGCGGAAAAAGTCGGCGCGGGCGTCATCGACAAATTCAAGGAATGGCACCACAACGCGGCGCTGATCGTCATCTGCGCAATTCTCGCGCTGTGGCTTCTCACGCATTACATTCTTCCCGCGTTCACGTGGCGCGGACGCCGGCGTCACGTGATGATGCGTCGGCAGTGGACGCGCCACGAATTTTGGCCGAACTTCATTCTCGCGATCCCGCCGATGTGCCATTACCTGTGGCAAGCGATTGTGCATCGCTCGTTCACGCTGTTCACGCTCGCGAATCGCGGACTCGGCGCGGACGGCGGTTTGCCCGCCGGTTCAAAATTCGAACACTACACGAAATTTTTGGCGAACAAAGAAAACGCCGAAGTCGCCGCAGTTTCCGTGAAAACAATTTTCGTTCCCGTGAACGAAACGCTCGATAATCGTTTTGAAAAAGTGCTTTCGCTGATGGCGGAAAACGCAATCGCGTTCCCGTGCATTATGAAACCGGATATCGGCGACGGCGGTGTCGGCGTGTGCGTCGTGCGTTCCCGCGAGCACATGCGCAACTGGCTCGAAGTCAATCCCGATGCGGCGGTGCTTCAGGAATACATCGGCGGGAACGAATATGAAGTCATTTGGTCGCGGCGTCCCGGACGGCGCGAGGGGCGCATTCAAACCGTCGTGCAAAAAGATTTCGTCGTCATCAAAGGCGACGGCGAACGCAAGCTCGAAGACCTCATTTGGGCGGATGACAAAGGCGTTTCCAACGGAAAACTTTTCTCCAAACAAAATTTCCGCGCGGCGGCACGCGTGCTCGCGGCGGGCGAAACTTACGCGCTCGCCCCGATCGGCTCGCGAATCCGCGGAGCGAATTTTATCTCGCGACCGGAGCTACGCGCGGGAACGCTCGCGGACAAAATCGATCGGCTCGCAGACGCTTGCGGCGACGTGCATTATCTCGTGCTCGACATTCGCGCGGCGGACGATGCCGCACTCGTCGCCGGCGAGGGAATTCGCATCACCGGCGTGAAAGGCGCGGGAGCGACTTCGAGCTCGATTTTCGACGGCTACGTGCGAATGGGCATGGCGTATTCCCGCGCGTTTCGCCAAGTCGGCTACTGCTTCGGAATCGGCGCGGAAGTTCGCGACGAGCAGGGCGCAAAGCCCGCACTTTCAGCGTTTCGGCTTTTCGAAATTTGGGGAACGGCTCACGGTCGCTCGGACAATTACGTGAAAGCTCCGCACGATATCGATTGACGAAAAAAAACGAACGCAGATCCGCGTTCGTTTTTTTTTCGTCGCCGTTCCCGCGCGGGAACGCGAAGTTTTTTTCAGACCTGTTCTGCGAGGGCGCCCGGCAGAACGACGTCGGGGTGAATGATTTCGGTGCCGACGCCTTTGTCCGTGAAAATTTCGAGCAGGAGCGAGTGCGGCGTTCTTCCGTCGATGAAGTGAACACGGCGGACGCCGCTTTGGAGCGCGCGCACGGCGGAATCGACCTTGGGAATCATTCCCGCGGAAATGACGCCGGATTTTTTCAGCTCGGGCACTTCGTGAACGCGGAGCGTGGAAATGAGCGTGCTCGGATCTTTCGGATCGGCAAGCAGTCCGGGAACGTCGGACATAAACACGAGACGCCGCGCTTTGAGTGCGCTTGCAACGGCGCTCGCCGCGGCATCCGCGTTCGTGTTGTAGGGGCGATCATCTTCGTCCAACGCAATCGGAGAAATCACGGGGATTTTTCCTTCGTTGAGCGCTTTTTTGATAATCTTGGTTTTGACGGATTTGATGTCGCCGACGAATCCGAGATCCACGGGCTCGCCGTTTTCGTCCGTCGAACAAAGTTTTTCGCAAACGTTGACGAGATTGCCGGGCATCCCGACGGGAACGCCTTTGTGCTTGGCGATGAGCCGGCAGATGTCCGTGTTGATTTCGTTGTTGAGCGTGTCTTCGACGATCTTAATCGTGCGCTCGTCGGTAACGCGCATGCCGTTGCGCCACTGCGGCACAACGTCGGATTTCGCCATCGCGCGGGTGATCGCTTTGCCGCCGCCGTGCACGACGACGACCTTGATGCCGACCGAATTCAGAAAAACGATGTCGGAGGCAACGCGTTCCCGCGTGGCGGGATCGTCGGAATCCATAAAGCTCCCGCCGTATTTGACAACAAACACGGAATCGTGAAAACGCTGAATGTAGGGGAGCGCTTCAAGAAGAACGCTCGCCTTTGAAATGAGTTCTGCTTCGTCGATTGTTTTTTCCTTAATCATCGGAGAGAAAAAAATTTCGGCAGATAATAGGAGGTTTTCATTCGGTTGCGCAATTTGAAAAACGCACATCTGCTTTTTCTTCTCTTCCTCCGCCGGTAGAAAATCGGCGGGGCGGTCAACCGAAGGACCGGCGCTCCGGTTTCCTGTGCATTATCTTTTTGCCAAGCGCGCGGGAACGGCGTTTGATGGACGGTGTTATGTCGCACTCCATCGATGTTTGGAAAGAAAATATGCTCGGCAACTACGGGCTTCCGCCTGTCGCGCTCGTGCGCGGGAACGGTTCCCGCGTGTGGGACGAAGACGGCAAGGAATACCTCGATTTTTCGTCGGGAATTGCCGTGCTTGCGCTTGGGCACTCGCACCCGCATTGGGTGGAACGCGTGTGTGCGCAGGCGAAAAAACTCGCGCATTGCAGCAATCTTTTCGTGAACGAAAATGCGCCGCGCGTTGCCGAGCGCATCGTGCGCCACATGGGCGGCGGCAAAGTGTTTTTCTGCAACAGCGGTGCCGAGGCAAACGAATGTCAGCTCAAGGTTTCGCGGCTTTTCGGGCGTTCCCGCGCGGGCGGCGAAGAAGGAAAAATTTTCAAAGTCGTTGTTTGCGAAAATGCTTTTCACGGTCGGCTTTTCGGCACGATGGCGGCAACGCCGCAGGAAAAAATTCAGAACGGATTTCGTCCGCTGATGCCGGGAATCGTTGTTGCAAAGCTCAACGATATCGAAAGTTTCCGCGCTGCGATTGACGATGCGACCGCCGCCGTTTTGCTTGAGCCTGTGCAGGGCGAAAGCGGTCTTACGCCGGCAACGCCCGAGTTCATGCGCGAGCTTCGCGCGCTTTGCGACGAGCGCGGCGTGCTTCTTATGTGCGACGAAATCCAGTGCGGGATCGGGCGCACGGGAAAACTTTTCGGCTTTGAGCATTCGGGCGTTGTTCCCGATTGTTTTTCGATGGCGAAAGGGCTCGGCGGCGGCTTCCCGATCGGCGCCGTGTGGATGCGCGATGAGCTCGCCGAGCTTTTTCACGCGGGATCGCACGGCACGACATTCGGCGGGAATCCGATGGCTTGCGCGGCGGCGCTCGCGGTGCTCGAAACACTCGAAAAGGAAAAGCTCGTCGAACACGTTGCCGAGTGCGCTCCCGCGTGGCGGGAACGGCTCGCGGAGCTCGTGCGCGAGTTCCCGAAAATCCTCGTCGAAGTGCGCGGAATCGGTTTTATGAGCGGACTGAAATTTCACGACGTTCCCGCGCCGTGGATTGCGAAACTGCGCGAGGCGGGGTTGCTCTGCGTCGGCGCGGGCAACAACGTAATTCGCCTTTTGCCGCCGCTGAACGCAAGCGTCGCCGAGCTGAACGAATGCGTCGAAATTCTTCGCCGAACGTTTGAATTAGAAATTAGGAATTAGGATTCACCTCTCCATCCTCTTCTATGAAATCTCCATTCCTGACATTGAGCATTCTCGCGGTGGCGTCGCTGACGGCGTCCGCGGGCGAAATTTCCGTTCTCGGCGACGTTCCCGTAGATTGGACTTCTTCCGAAAATTTCGGAAAACTTTCGGGAAAGCCCGGCGAAATCAAAAATGCGCTCGTGGGCTTCAACGCTGCGTCCGGCACGTTTTCGTTCCCGAAATCTTCGCTGAAAAAACTTCGCGCGAAAGAGCTTGTTTCCGTGCAGATTGACGGCGAGTGGGCGAAATTTTCCGAGGGCGCGATTTCCGTTTCGGATTTCAAAGCGCCGAAAAAAGCCGTGCGCCACGCGGACGCGTTGAAAGAGCAGGGCAAAGTGCTTTCCCGCGTTTTCGAGGACAAAGCGCACGGGCTCAAAGTCGAATGGTCGGCAACGCTGCGCGAAAAATCGCCCTACGTTTCGCAAACGTTCAAACTCGTGAACGCGGGAACGTCGCCGCTGAAACTTACGTCGTTGCGCTTCGGCACGTTTGCGCTCGACGATGCGAACGCCGTGAAAACCGTCGGCAAAGTCGCGGGAACGCCCGTTGCGTTCGCGGACGACGTGCTCGGCGGCGTCGAATCTCCGAATTTTAAGCCCGAAAAAATCGACGACAAAACGCTCGCGCTCACGCTTCCCGTGAATCTGACGCTCGCGCCGAAGTCCGAGCTGAAATTTTCGTCGATGCTCGGATTTTTCCCGAAAGAACAGCGCCGGCGAGCATTCAATTATTATCTCGAGCGGGAACGCGCCGCGCCCTCGCAACAGTTTCTCCATTACAATTGCTGGTATGATTACGGGCTGAATCCGACCGAAGCAAAAATCCTCGAGAGCTTCGACGCTTACGGCAAGGAGCTCGGCGCGCGCGGCGTGACGCTCGATTCCGTCGTGCTCGACGACGGTTGGGATTATCCCGTGACGGGCGAGCTGTGGTCGCCCACGCCGGCGAAGTTTCCGAACGGTTTCAAAAATCTCACGAAAACGGCGAAAAAATACAAATCCAACTTCGGCATTTGGATTTCTCCGCTCGGCGGTTATTTTGACACCGACAAACGCATCGCAAGCGCGAAAAAAATCGGCGGACTTTCGCCCGATGCCGAGGCGTTCGACCTCGCCGATCCGCTTTACTACAAGTGGTTTCTCGGGAAATGCACCGACCTCGTGAAAAAAGACGGCGTCAATTATTTCAAGTGGGACAAGGCGGGCGAGGGCGCATCGATGCACTTCATGCGCCTTTGCGAAATCGCCGGCGAACTGCGCAAGGCGAACCCGAAACTTTTTCTGAACGTTACCGTCGGCACGTGGCCGTCGCCGTTTTGGTTGAATCATATCGACTGCACGTGGCGCAACGGAACCGCCGATGTTTTTTGGTATTGCAAGGACGTCGGTGACAAGCGCGATCAGTGGCTGACGTTTCGCGACCAAGAAGCCATCAACTGCTTCGCGAAAAAATGCGAACTCTATCCGCTCAATTCCGCGATGCACCACGGGATCGTGCTCGGAACGCAGTTTCAGGGCAAGGACTGCGCCGAAGCGGGAACGGATATGAAACGCGAGATCCGCTCGTATTTTGCGCTCGGCCCCAACTTGCAGGAAATTTATGTGGACTTCAAAATGGTCGCGGGAACGCCGTTCTGGGATCAGCTCGCGGAGTCCGTAAAATGGGCGAAAAAACACGCGAAAACGCTCACGGACATTCACTGGGTGAAAGGCGAACCGACCGCGAAAGAAGTCTATCTCTTCGCGGCGTGGCGGCGCGGCGACGGCACGCTCTATCTGCGCAATTCCTCCGCGGAAACGAAGAAAATCAAGTTTTCGCTCGCCGAAGCGTTCGAGTTGCCGAAGTCCGAAACGTCCGCAAAATACAAGCTCTCCGCCGCTTACGCGGACGAAACGGAGCTTTTCAAGGCGCGCACCGTTCCCGCGACAAAGGAAATCGTTCTCGAGCTCGCGCCCTTGCAGGTGCTCGTGCTCGACGCCGAAAAACAGTAGCGCGGCGCGGCGGCTCCGGCGCAAAAAAAAGCTCCGCCTGTGCCGTCTCCAGATAAATCTCTTGCACCGTTTAAGGCAAGGTGGGCTTCCCGGTTTCGCGTTCCCGCCTTCCGCCCGAAGCGGCACGGCGTTCCCGCAAGTTTCGCGAATCCCTTAATTTTCTCATAGGAAAAGAGCGTTTTAACGGAGGGTCGAACACTGCAGAGCACGGCAAATAGTGATTCCGCACTCGCGTTCCCGCAAGAAAAAATCCGCACGATACTCCTCAACTTTTTCTGCCGCAGGCAAAAAAGGTGGAGCGTGGAGGGTGTAGGGTGGAGGGGAAATTCCGTTTTCCGCTTTCCGTTTTTTCCCGCGCTCGCGAATTTCGGAAGAAACATTTGCATTTTTTATGCGTTTTAATTTTTCTGTAAAACGATGAGCGCAGATTTCGAAGATGCGGGAACGCCCGTTCCCGCGGGAGTCGATTCCGATGCCGAACTGATGCGGCGCGTCGGCGCCGGAGATTTCGGTGCGATGCGCGAGCTTGTCGAAAAATGGCAGAAGCCGCTGATTAACTTTTTTTATCGCTCGGTCAATTCCGTGCACACGGCGGAAGACCTCGCGCAGACAACGTTCGTGAAGCTCTGGCGCGGCGCGGGAACGTATGAAGCGAAAGCAAAATTTTCGAGCTGGATTTTTCTTATCGCGCGTTCGGTGCTGATCAGCAATTTTCGCAGCGAATCTCTGCGGCCGGCGGACGCGACCGATCCGAACGAATTTCCAGCCGTGCGCGACGAGTGCGATCAGGTCGCCATGGACGATGTCGAGCGCGCGTTTGCCGATGCCGTGAAAACGCTTCCGGAAAATCATCGCACGGCGATTTTGCTGTTGCGCCAGCAGGAGCTTTCCTACGAAGAAATCGCCGCCGCGATGAATGCAAACGTGCAAAGCGTGAAAACGTGGATTTTCCGCGCGCGCCAAACGCTGCGGGAACGCCTTGCTGAAATTCTCGAAAAATAAAAAAAATTCACCGCGCTGAAACTTTTTTCGTTGTTCGCGGTTTTCCTGTTTGTCGATGAAAAACAAAACGACAGTCGATGCCGATGCGCGCTTGGACGCGTTGCTGGCAAAGTCGCCGCTCGAAGCGCCGAAGGATTTTTCCCGCCGCGTGTTCGACGCAATCGCTTGCGCGGAAATCGATGCGCGGCTCGCCGAAAAACCCGTCGCGGGAACGTCGGATTTTTCCGCTCGCGTGATGCGCGCAATTTCCGGCGAAAGCGTTCCCGCGAAAACAAACGCGCTCGCGTTCCCGCGCAAATCCGGTGTTTCGCTTCGCTTCGTGCGTCGCGCCGTCGCCGGGCTTGCCGCAACGGTCGCCGTTGCGTTCGGCATCTTTTCTTTCACGGAAAAAGATCTCGGCGCGCGCGTGGACGGTGTGTTGAGCGCCGATCCCGAGCTCGCGCAGCTCGCGTCCGTTCCCGCGAACGAAGACACGTTGTCGTTCGACGAAGTTGTCGAATTCTCGAAAATGCTTGCGGTGCTGAACGAGAATCCCGCCGAAACCGCAGAATTTTTTGCATACTATGAAAACTAAGATCACACTCATCCTCGCGTTCCTCGCCGCGTCCGCGTTCGCGTTCGCCGCTGAGGTTCCCGCTGAAAACAACGCGCCCGCCACGGCGCCCGAAAAAGCGCAGGTCTGCCCGAAAGGCCGTCCGGCGAAGCCGTTGAAGGCTCGTCCGCATGCCACGCCGGAACAGCGTTTGGCGTTCATTCGCCACATGCTGCTCACGCGAAGCGACGAAGAGCTCACGCAGTTCGCAAACGAGCTTGAAGCCGTTCGCAAAATGACTGCGGAAGAAAAGGCGGAAGCGCTCAAAGCGCTCCCGAAGCCCGAGTTCGCGCGTCGTCCCATCGCTCCCGATGGAAAGCCGGCTGCGCGTCCCGCGCCTCGCGGCGAAAAGCCCGCTTGCGGCGCGAAAGGCGTAGCTCCGCGCGGTTTCAAAGGTTGCTGCTGCGCTCCGAAAGGCGCTCCGCTCCCGCCGCCGCCCGCTCCCGAAGCTGACGCTCCGGAAGCTGATGACGCCCCCAACGCTCCCGTCGAAGAATAATTCTCCGACGCGGTCATAACGAACGACGGGCGACGATTTTTTCTTCGCCCGTCGTTCTCATTTTGCCATCATAGCGTTGCGGCGAATTCGTTTTTCCGCAAAATTTCAATCCTCTACGAAAAATTTTTACGACCGAAACCATGAAGCAACTTTTCAATGTGATTTTGCCTTTCGCGGCGATTTTTGCCGGCGCGGGAACGCTTCGCGCCGAAGCGACGGTTGACGAAGCCGCGGGAACGCTTCCGCCGCCTCCGCCGTGCGCACCTGCGGTTTGCCCGGAAGTTTCGGAAGATGATGCGGACGACGCCGCGCTTCCGCCGCCGCCTCCGCCGTGCGCGTTTTCTCGGGAAGAGGCGCAACTCATGCGTTCGCTTTTTTTGCTTTCGAGTGCGCAACTTCATCGGCTGGGCGAATTTGTTCGGCACCTTGAAAAAATGTCTCCCGAGCGCCGTCGGCAGATGGCGGAGGATCTCGATCGCGCCGCGTCCGAAATGACGCCGGAAAAGCGCGCGCTTTTTGAAAAGGAAATGCGGGAACGTTTTCGCCGCAGTCAGGAAAATCTTTTGGATCGGTATTATTCGACGCTTTCGCCGGAGCAGGCGGACGCCGAGCGGAAAAAATTTCTTTCGCTCGACAGAAAAGCACGGCGGGAATACCTCATGGCGGTGCGCGAAAAACTTGGGCTTCCGCCGTTTTCTCGCTCGCCGGAAAAACGCCCGCGGGAACGGGAATTTCCTCGCGAAGCGACAACGCCGTCGCGCGAGTAATCGCAATTTCAGATGCCGTGCGGCGCGTTCCCGCACAGGAAACTTTCAAGCTCGTCGAGTCTCGCGGCGGTGAGCGTTTGCGAATCGACGTAGGGCGCGCACCAACGCACAAAAAGATAAACGATTCCGCCGAAATCGCGGTCGTGGTCGTAGGCTTCGCCGAGACAACTGCGCAAATATTTTTTCAGCGCAATCGCGTAAATTGACCATTGCAACGCGTAGGCGTGCTTTACGATTTCCTCGCGAATCGCCGATTCCGGAAGAAGAAAATTTTCGGCAATCGGATTTTTTCGGGAGATGACGGCGTTCGTTTTCCAGTCGAGAATGAAAACACGCCCGTTCGCGCGAAACGCGAGGTCGACGACGCCGGTCATCATTCCCGCGACGGTTGCGTCCGCTTCGAGTGCGTTCCCGCCGTTGCTCCAAAGCCGCTCCGCCGTTTCCGCGTAAATTCCGCCCCACGAAGAAAAAATGCGGGCGAGCCCGGCGTAAAAATTTTTCGAGCGTTTCAGCGGAAAATGAAATTCCGTTTCGCGAAGCAAATCTCCGGGCGCGAGCGTTTCGAGCCGAAGCCCGTCGGGCGGGAGCGGCAGCGAGAGATTTTCCTCGATGAGCGCGCGGAAGCGTTCCCGCGTTGCGTTTTTTTCGTTCGCGTTTTTCGTCGTCCACTCGGGAAGTCGCGGCAACGCGTAGTTCAAAAGCTCGTCGAGATTTTCGCGGGAACGGAAATCGGTCTTTTCAAAAATTTCGTGAACGATGCTTCCGAATTCTGCGCCGGCGGGAAGCTCGAAAAACGGGCGCTTCGGGAAATGCGTTTCCGCGTTGCGCTCGGCGCTTTCTGCGGGAACGGCGTCCTCGTCATCCGCGGCGGATTGCTCGTCGTTTTCGCGCCCGCCGGCATCGTTTTCGTCGGAAACGATTTTGAGAAGACTCGAAAAACTGAAAACGCCTTCGGGTTCGTCGGCGATTTTTTTCAACACGTTTTCCGCGCGTGCGAAACGCCGCTCTGCCTCGCTCGGCGGGAACAGCGCGTCCGCATTTTTCGCGCGTTTTTGCGCGGGAAGATTTTCGTTTTTCGGCGGGAACGCATCTTCGGGCAAAGGATCATCTTCGGAAATGATTTTCCAGTGCGGGAGCGCCGTTCCCTCATCGCCGAAACGCTCAATCCCGCAGGCGCGCAGAAGCAGGCACTGATAAGAATTCCAGACGCTTCCTTTCTGCATCTGCGGCACGTGCGAAAGCACCAATCGCGAACGCGCTCGCGTGATCGCAACATAGAAAAGGGCGGCGGAATTTTCGCATTCCGTTTCGAAAAGCGCGCGGAGAAATTCGTCCGGCTTGTCTTCCGTTTTTTTCGTGGAAAAAAACAGCGCGGGAACGCCGTCTTGCGTTTCGCCTTTGACGAATTTGCGCTTCGTCGCAGTGAACGTGCGCGCCCAGAGCGACGGCACGAAAACGATGTCAAATTCCAAGCCTTTGCTTTTGTGCACGGTGAGCACGCTTACGGCGGCGCGATCGCTTCCCGTGCGCAGTTGCAGCGCGTCGGACTCGTCCGCGGGATCGGCGTTTGCGATTTTTTTTTCAAAAATTTCGGTGAGCGCGCGCGGAGAAATTCCGCGTCCGCGTTCCTCGGCGTGGAGAATTTCGGAAAGGTGGCGCACGTTGGTCACGAGCTTTTCCGCGTCGGCGCGTTCGGCGAGCGTACGGAAAAATCCGAGCGCGCCGGAAAGCCGACGAAACGCGGGAAGAAAACCCTCGCGTTCCCACTGCGCGTGCGCTTCGAAAAAGGCTTGGCGGATGCGCTCTTCGTCCGCCGAATCATCGTTCCCGAGCAAAATTTTTTCTCCGGCATCGCCGAAAAACGGAGAGAACAATGCGCGGCGGAAACGCGCCGTGTTTTGCGGCTCGAGCATGGAGCGAACGATGTCCGCGAGCGCGAGCGCAATCGGCTCGCAAAGCACGTTCCCGCGCGCCGTGGTCGAAACCGGAATGCCGCGTTGCGTGAACAGCTCGCGGTAAAGATTCGCTTCGTCGTTTTTGGAAACGAGCACCGCGATGCGTTGCGCGGGAACGCCGCGTTCGCGGACAAGCGTGCAAACATCATCGACAACGCATTCGGCGACATGCTCAACGCCGCGCTCTTTGCTGCTTTCTTCCTCGAAAATTCGGAGCACGGCGGCGGGAACGTCGCGATCTTCGGCGGGAAACGCGTCCGCGCGCTCCGGCGGGAACGCGACGGGCGCGTATTCGAGAAGTCCGCCGAGTTTCGCTTTAAGCTTGCGCGGAGTTTTGTATGCGCGCGCATTGAGTTCGTCGGCGATTTCCGCGTCGCAGGAAAAAATCTCGTTGAACGCGTCGATCATCGCGGGCGAGGATCGCCAGTTTTTTTCGAGCACTAACGCGTTCCCGCCGCTTTTTTCGCGAATCTCATTTCGCGCCGCGCGATAGGCGCGAATGTCTCCGCCGCGAAATTTGTAAATAGCCTGTTTCGGATCGCCGACGCAGAAAATCGGGCGTTCGCGTTCGAGGAAAATTTTTCGAAAAATTTCCCATTGCACCGAATCCGTGTCCTGAAATTCATCGACAATCGCGATGCGAAAGCGCGAGGAAATGCGAGCGGCGAGCGCGGGATTTTTTTTCAACGCGTCGGCGAACGAAGTCAACGTTTCATCGTGCGTGATGTCGCGCGCGCGTTTTCGGCGTTCCCGCCATTCGGGGAGCGCTTCCGCCGCAACGGTGAAAAGTGCGTTCCCGAGCGCATCGTCCGCTTGTGGCGGCACGGGAACGCCCATCGGTTTTTCTAAAAGATTCGAAATTTCTTCCGGAGAAATTTGAAACCAAATTTCTTCGCCGGCGGCGATTTTTCGGGCGCGCCAGCGTGTCGCGAAGCGGAGTCGTTCATCGTAGGAATTCGCGCGAATGTCTTTTATGCGTGAGGATTCGATGCCGAATTCTTTCATCATGCGCACGCAAAAACCGTGAATCGTGAAGACCGAGGCTTCGTCGAATTCCGCTTCGGCAAGGCGCAACGCATCTCGCGCGGGCGAGTCCGTTTCGCAGGTCGCGAGCGCTTCGCGGATTTTTTTGCGAAGTCTCGACGTAAGCTCCGCCGTCGCCGCTTCCGTGAAAGTAACGGCGAGAATTTCTTTCACGCTCGGCGCGGCGGTAATGTCGGCGTTCCCGCGCGCCGGATAAGTTTTTTCCCCGCGCAAAAGCGCGAGAAAAATTTCCGCAATCGCGAAAGTTTTTCCGGTTCCCGCCGAGGCTTCAATAATGCCGGGACGCGTCAGATCCAAAAAGGAAGTGCTCGTGTTTTCCGGCATTTTTTCGCGAGGGAGAAAAAATATTTTTTTACGCGCGCACGTTGTCGATTAGGCGCGTGCGCGATTCCGTCATGCGCACGGCAACGGCAATCAACGTGTTTGCGGGAACGACTTCGTCAATCGGCGCCATCGTCGATGCGTCCACAATTTCGATGTATTCGGGCTCGAAAAGCGGATCGGCGGAAAGCGTTCCCGTGAAAAGCGCGGCGAGCGTTTTCGCATCGCGCGTTCCCGCAGCGATTTTTTCTTCAAGCGCGGCAAGCGTTTTGCGAATGCGCGGCGCGGCGGCGCGTTCCCGCGGCGTGAGATAGCGGTTGCGGGAGCTGAGCGCAAGCCCGTCGCTTTCGCGCACAATCGGCGAAACGATAATTCGCACCGGAATGTGCAGGTCGCGCACCATGCGTTTGAGCACGGCGGCTTGTTGCGCGTCCTTTTGCCCGAAGACGGCAACGTTCGGTTGCGCAAGGTTGAAAAGCACGTTCACGATCGTGCACACGCCGCGAAAATGCGTCGGGCGGGAACGCCCGCAAAGCCCTTGCGCGCAAGCGCTTTCGACAACGTAGGTCGAAAAATCCGGCGCGTAAATCGTCGCGGGATTCGGCGCAAAAAGAATGTCCGCTCCGTGCGCTTCGCAGACGCGACAGTCATCGTCAAATGTGCGCGGATATTTTTCGTAATCTTCGCCGGGGCCGAATTGCGTCGGATTGACGAAGACGGAAATGACGAGAACGTCCGCGAGCGGGCGCGCGGCGTCCATGAGCGAGGCGTGCCCGGCGTGCAGATTTCCCATCGTCGGCACGAGGGCAATCGTCTTGCCTTGCGCACGGAGCGCAAGCGCGGTTTTTTGAAGTTCTTCGGCGTCGTGAATAATTTTCATTACGGAAAAATTTTCGGAAAATCTTATCCCCGCTCCCGCCGGATTGGAACGGAAAAATGAGGGGAGAAACAGGCGGCGCAGTGCCTCAACAAAAACGTCACCGAATGGGGATTGCGTTTCTTGGGCTATGC